>JAJDDX010000085.1 GCA_029260055.1 Phycisphaerae bacterium | reverse complement strand
CGACCCCCGGTTTAGGAAACCGGTGCTCTATCCAACTGAGCTACGAGCGCGACGGCAACCAGCCGCTGCGCGACGCGCGGGTGAACGAAAACACAGGCACCCCGGTGCCTGCCGAGTCGTCCTCCGAACGCCTTGGCCGCTGATTATAGCCGGCAGGGCTCCGATGCACAGGGACCGAAAACGCGGCGCCACGGAAAGGCGATATCAGCCAACCAGCCGGGCCGGCACGAACAGCCGAAGCTCGCGCTGTCGAGGCCGAATGATCACGTGCTGCGCCGTGATATCCTGCATCACGTCCGGATCGGTCAATATCGCCAACAATTCATCGTCCGCGTACGCCGCCGGTTGGCTGACGCCGCCAAAACGCTCGAGCAGTGCCTCGTACCGCGAGCATGCGCCATCCTCCGACTCGCATCCGTCGGTGGCAATCTCCTGTTCGAGGGCGCGGTAGTGGTTCGTCGTCAGAAGCGGTCGGTCGCCATCGGCCCGCCGTAAGGCCGCGCGGCGCGGCGTGCGCTCGATGACCACACGCTCGGCGTTCTCCGTGCCGACCACCGTCAACAGGCACGCCGCCGCCACGTGCACCTCGGTCAACATCTTGACGGCCGCCTCAAAGCTTGCGGCGTCTTCGATTACTCGCCGGATGTGCAGCATGACCGGATAGCCGGTCGGGCTGACGCCCTCGGAACAACTCACGGCATTGAGCACGACGGCGAACCCGCGGCTCGACAGCCCGCTCACCATCCCAATCGCACCCGGCCAGCCGGCGTGGGCGAAGGCGAATTCGCCGCCGCGGCTCGCACGGATCAGATAGCTCGTCCGCGCCAACACGTCTTCCGGCCACCAGTCCATGTTGCGCGCCACGATGGGGCCCTCAGGCGTGGCCAGTGCGATCGTCGAACATCCATATGTGGAGAGCGCGAGATCGTAGGAGATGTTCGCCACCATGACAGCCCGCCAGCTCTCGCCGGTAAGGCGCGCGAGTTCGCACGCCTCGCGGTGGAATCGGTTGGCCGTCCGCAGGCGAGTCGCATCCGCCAGCGTCAGCGCGGTGGACGGGATTTCGCACATGATGGCGGAGAGTAGTTCGTGCCCTCGCCTCGCCGCCTCGGGCGGAATCGACAGGTATCGCTGCTCGATCGGAACGTCGAGATCAATATCCAGTGCCGGACATTCGACCCAAGTTCGCATGCGAGACTCCGTTGGCACATTTCGCGGCGCCGGCTTTACCCGTTCGGTGGCCCGCTGCCACTGCTTGCATTATACCGACCGCACGGCTATTCCATAACCGTGCTGAAGGCCTGCGGGGTACATTGCGGGAGGTTGTCAATCATGAGTGTCAAAGTCATGGCTCGAATCAAAGCCCATGCTCGTGTTCTGGTCGTTGCCGCGGCTCTATGTTCAGCGGCTTGTCATCACGGGGCCGATACCAGCCGGCATGCCGCCTCCGAGACCAGCGTCAAGCCGGGAATCAACGATGGCTACAAAGACCCGGACGTGGATCAGTGGATTTCCCGATTCGAACGACCCGAGCGCGAGATCTATGCCCAGCGTGAGCTCATCGTCGCTGATGTCGGCGTCGCCGCCGGGTCCGCCGTCGCCGATGTGGGTGCGGGCACCGGTTTCCTGACGCTCCTGCTCGCCGAGGCGACCGGTCCGCGCGGCAAGGTGGTCGCGGTCGATATCGTCCCCGAGTTTCTCGACCTCATCGAGACACGGGCCCGTGAGGCGAAACTGCAGAACGTCAAGACGCACCTGTGCAGCGAGACGTCCGTCGAGCTGCCACCCGGTTCAATCGACCTGGTTCTTACCTGCGACACCTATCACCACTTCGAATACCCGGCAAGCACGCTCGCATCGATCCATCGTGCGCTCAAACCCGGTGGGCTCTTCGTGGTCGTCGATTTCGAGCGAATCGAAGGGAAAAGCCGGGAGTGGGTGCTCGGCCATGTCCGTACCGGGTCCGCCGGCGCTATTTCGGAGATTACGCAGGCGGGATTCGAGCTGCTGTCCGAGCAACCCGAAGCCGACTACCTTGCCGAAAACTACATGCTGAAGTTCAAGAAGGCGGAATGAAGACGCGGGAAGTCCGAGACGGAAGCGCGACCCGGCCGGTGTCATCGCCTCGCGATCTTACGGTTCCGCCAGTTGCTCGCGGATGGCAAAGCGAGCCAGAGCGACTCGGTCGTGGATGTTCAGCTTCGCCATCAGATTCTCGCAGTGCCTTTCGACGGTCTTGACGCTGACGCTATCCCGCCGGGCGATCTCCTTCTTGGCATAGCCGCGGGCGATGTCGCCGAGCACTTCCTTTTCACGCCGTGTGAGCATCGACGCTTTGGTTCGTCGGTCGCTCGTCGTGGGCTCGCGCCGGTCAATCACCAAACGTCGCATGACTTCTTCGGAAAGATACTCACCGCCGTTCGCGACTGCCCGAACCGCTTTCACGAGCACGTCCGGAGGGTCGCGCTTGCTCAAATAGCCGCGAGCTTTCTGTCGAAACGCTTCCTGAATGTACCGGTCATACACGAAGCCGCTCAGGAATATGCACCGAATCGCCGGTCTGAGCGATTTGATTTGATCGGCGATTTCGAACCCGGAAGCGCGAGCCAGGTCAATGTCGATCAGCAGTAGGTCAGGCTCCAGATACCGTGCAATGGCGACGGCTTCCGCGGGACTGCTGGTGGAGCCGACCACCGTCAACCAGCTCTCGCGCTCGAGCCGGCTCCGGATGACCTCCAGAACGAGGGCGTGGTCGTCCACAATCAGAAGACGCGTCGGGTTCTCTAGCATGGGTGAGAGTCCTCGTAAGTCGGCTCCAAGAGCGATCGCGCGACGGCCGATCTCAGCGCATCCACGCGAAACGGCTTGATGAGTAGCTGATCGCAAGGCCTCTGCTCCGAACTCGAAGCCGAAGGGTCGGACGCCAGGAAGACGATGCCCCGAAGCCCCTGAATGTCACGCAACTCGTTGAGGTCGTGCGTCCGCGCTGGATCCATCTGATCCACATCCACGATCGCCGATCGCACGATGGGGGACCTCGAAAGCGCCCTCCGCCGTGCATGCCGATGATCGGCAAGCGCGATCACGTGGTAGCCGGCCGATCGTAATGAAGCGGCGATCACGCGGCGGTCTTCGTCGTCCGGTTCGATGACCAGAACGCTCGCGCTGCGTTCAGGGAGACCGGGTTCCGACGAAACGCGGGGTTCAATGGACTCCGGCGGGGCGCACGTCGGAAGCGTGATCGTGAACTTCGTGCCGCAACCGGAACGGGACCAGACGTCAATGGTGCCACCGTGTTCGCTGACTACCTCGTGAACCTGCCACAAGCCCAGGCCGTGCCGCGTACCGGACGACTTGGTGCTGAAGAACGGCTCAAAGAGACGAGTCTGCTCCTCCTCGGGTATTCCGACGCCGGTGTCGGCGACGACCAGCTCAGCCGCCGGTTCCGCCGTGTCGTCGGGCCCGGACGACCCGTTCCCAGACCCGTTCCCGGTTGGGTTCTTGGATCGCAGGAGGATCGACAGTCTGCCGCTGTCGCCCATCGCGTACCGCGCGTTGTCCGCCAGATTCAGCAGGGCGCGTAGAAGTTGAGTCGCGTCGCCTTCGATCCACAGGCCGGCACCGGCGGTCGTGTCGATTTCCACCTCGATGAGGTCGCGCATCATCCCGCGGATCAGTTGGGCGGAATCCGCGACGAGCTGGGAAAGATCGAGTCGGGAGTGTGCCGGTGCCTTTCGACGTCCCGGTCCGAGCGACGCGTCGGTCAACGTACGGGCGAGTTCCACCGCGATGGTGATGAGGTCGATCGAGTTTCGCGCGGTATGGTCGGCGGGCAGTGCATGGCGAGCCAACTCGGCATGCCCGCTGATGACCATCAGCAGGTTGTCGACATCATGGCTGAGACGGGCAAGCCGCGTTCTCGGCGTCGGCGGCTCCGTCCAGTGTCGTTTGGTCTGCATGTGTGACAAACTACTTCGGCCGGCGTGGCGCCCGCCCCTCCTTCACTCATCGCGCGCAAGATAACCATCCCGGCATAGCGCTGCCGGTTCCGCGTTGCGCTTCTCTTAACTAAGCTGAAGCGGCTGGAGCCCGCGTCGTCCTTTCCCTTCTAGCCGGCCTTGGCCGACAGCTTGATGCAGTTCTCCATGGCGATCAGATCGTGTATGGCGCCGGACTCGTGTAGCAGGCGGTCGAGGTCGGCGCGGGAGATACTTTCACAGACTTCGCTTTGCCCGAGCACGTTCCGGAACTCTTCGAGGATGCCGTCGCGCACGTGTTCACACGTGCGAAGGTGGCCGAGGACTCCCTCATCGCAAAGATGATCCGCGAGCTGGTGAATGACGCTGATCGATGCGTCCCGGTTCAACCGGTCGAGGATCTGGTAGATGAAAGCCGGCGCGATCTTCCGGAACAGCTCCATCGCCTTGGCCGGCGGGAGCTCTCGCATAAGCGAGGTCAGGACACCCGGCGGCTCGGCGCCGCCACGGTGAGCCGGATCGAAAGCCGCTTCACGGCGGTGCTGCGCCAAGGACGTTCGGTATTCCTCGCGCAGTTGCTCGTGCTGCGGCGTCATCGTCACGTCGGCGCCGCCGGTCAAAGCGGCCCGCATTCGCTGCCGCACGTCCTCGCCACCGCCCACAAGTTCGGAAAACCCGGGGTCGCTCTTCAACAGGGCTTCGCGAGCATCGGGACTCTGCTCGGCGAGATTGCCCAGCAAGTCAGAGAGGAACTTGTTCTCCTGCGCGGAGTTGGAGTCGAGATCGCTGTGCTGCGGAAGTTGTGGCTCGTTTTCGTGTGACTCGGTCATGGCAGTGCTCGTCACTTTAGTGGACATTGGGATCGCCGCTATCGCCCGACGAAGGCCTTGCAGCGTCCTGGATTCTCGGTCACGCCTTACCCTCGGCACGCGCTGAACAGTAGCGACTACCGCGCAAGCTCCGCTCGAACCTTGCGCAGCGCCCGTTCAACGATTCCGGCCACGCGGTGCCAATTCATATTCAGTTCGCCGGCGACCGCCCGGATCGACTTGCCCTCGACAACGTGGCACCAAATGACTAAGCGATCGAGATCGTCCAGCGCGCGGAAAACTTGCAGTATTTTGTCTGCTTCCTCGGCGGCTTCCCGTCCGGAAACGCCGGGGCTACCGTCGCTTGAGGTGTCGCGGCGCCGTGCCGCTGCTGCGGCGGCGGCGTGCCCTCGACGGCGCTTGGCGGTTCGGATTCGATCCAGCGCGTTGTTCTTGGCTACCGTCTTAATGTAGCGAAACAGGCCGTCGTCGTCGGAATTCACGCCATCGCGACGCTTGAAAAGCGTGATGAAGGCTTGCTGTACGACATCCTCGACCTCGGCCTCGACCAACGCGGGGAAATCGGAATGAATGGCGAAGACGAGGCGACGCCGCAGCTCGAGCAGGTCGGCTGACTTGACCGTAGTCCACCAGGGGGAAGGCGTCATGGATTCGGCGGGCTGGCCTAAAGCAGTTGGTGGCGCGATCGTATACGACAACCGCACGTCATTCACTTTTCACTATCGCTGCGTTCGGTGATAATGTCAAGTGAAACGACTCTCGTAAGAGCGGCCCGCAGGCTCGTTGGCCTGCTTCGCCGTCTCGAACCGACCGGCCTGCGCCGGTAGCCCCGCTCGCGGGTATGCCGGCTGCGCGTGGTGCCGATGGATGACATCGCACATAACCTGGTAACCGGCCACATCGATGATGCCGAACTGCTGGCAGCCGCACGGCAGGCAGTCGGCGACCCAAAGAGCCTCGCGAGGTGGCGCGAAGGTTGGCCGACCGAACACCTTCCGGTCATCGATGATTACTGCTGTACGGCCCGTCTCGGCCAGGGGGCGACCGGTGTGGTCTACAAGGCCGTCCACCTGCGTGACGAGCCGAGGTTCGTCGCGATCAAACTCCTGCAACTCGGATCCCAGGAGGCCGAAGCGCGCTTCCGCGAACGCGAGGTCGAGATTCTGCGGCAGCTTGCCTGCCCGCACGTGGCTCGCTTGTTCGATTCGGGTATTGCAGGCGGGCGGCCCTATCTCGTGACGGAGCTGGTCGAAGGCACGCCGCTCGATGAGTTCCTCAGCGAAAATCCGTTGACGCTCGAAGGAAAGCTCGCGGTGTTTCAGCAGGTCTGTGAGGCCGTCGGCAACTTGCACGATGCCGGCGTGATGCACCGCGACCTGAAACCCAAACACGTCATCGTCGATCCATCCGGTACGCCGTGGATCGTCGACTTCGGATTGTCGGCGGCGCGCGGCGAGGATTGGTCGACCCGCGTACGACACACACGGACGGAACTCGGGCATATCCTCGGAACGGTCAGGTATATGTCCCCCGAGCAGGCCTGGGGAGGTTTGATCGAGGTCGATCACCGCGCCGACATCTGGGCGCTGGGCGTCATGCTGTACGAAATCGCGACAGGCGGCGACTATCCGTACGATCTCGGGCCGATCGGAGACCTCGCCGGGCAGGAGGCATTGCTGCACCGAATCCAGAGTGAAGTGCCAAAAAGGCCCAAGGTTGCATCGCCGCAACTTGCCGGGCCTTTGACGACGCTGATTTCCCGATGCCTGGCGCATGATCCGCGACACAGGGTCGAATCCGCCGCCCTGCTGGCCGACGACATCGATCGATGTCTCGCGAGTCGCACGATCAGAACCCGGGGATTCTCACTGCCTTATCGCGTCAAGCGCATAGCCGTCGGACTGACCCTCCACGGACGCGTCGGGCTCTGGACATCCACCGTCGCCTGCGTCTTGGCCTTCTTGTTCGCCGTGTCACTCGTGTTTGGCGTGCGCTGGAAAGCCTCCGGCGATGACTACGGACGCGACACCCGGCGAGCACTCGCGAACATGGCCTGGAGCAATGATGGAGACATCGTCACGCTCGTGGGTATCTCCAATCGTTCTCTCGAAGTCGTCCCGCCGCTCGCCGCGGCCTCGGATATGGCCAGCGTGACTCGGAACATCAAGACTTGGCGCGGGCTGCACGGGCACCTGATGGAGCGGCTCGCTTCGGCGAAACCGGCTGCCGTGCTCTGGGATTTCTATTTCCAAACGCCCGGACCTTTGGACGCGCAGTTTGCCAAAGGCGTGCGCGCGCTGGCGGATGCCGATGTCCCGGTCGTGCTGGCCGTACGCGACTTTGACGACGACGGACAGGCCGGCCTGAGCCCCGACTTGTACGAGCCGATCAGTGACATCGTGCGTTACGGGATCATACTTGCTCGCGACATGGTGGCGCGAGAGGGTGAAACCGTGCTGGCTCGAACGCGCGGCGACACGGTACATCCGTCACTGATCCTCTCCACGTTCGCCGCTTTGGTGCATCCGGATCAAACGATGGCAATCGAGTGGCCGGACCGTGCCGCGCCGGTACGCGTCGTATACCACCCGCGTCCGGGGATCGGAAGACTCGTGAGTATGGATCAGATCGGCCTGACCACTCCGTTCGAGGTGAATAGGCAGCGCCTCGGTGTGCGCGTCGGTGACGTGCTTGCCTGCAAGGCGTTCGAATTGAAGCCACCGGATTACTGGTCTAAGCGCACCGAGAGCTACGAATCGCTCTTGACGGCGACCGACGCCGAACTTGCCGAGCGACTCGGCGGGCGCATCGTCCTCTTCGGCGACATGCGCGCAGCACATCCGATCATGCCACACGATAGACACCGCGTTCGATACGGTACGAAGGTGATCGACGACGTGCCCGGCGCCTACGTCCTGGCTGACGCGATTCGAGGCATGTTCCTCAATCGCCATCTGAACTCCGAAACGCCGATGACCTTCGTCACATTCATCACGGTGGCTCTCTTTTCCTTCATGGCCTGCATGTGCCCATCCAGGTTCGCGGAACGATCGGTCTTCAGTGCCGCTCGCATGAAGTGGGGCGCCATTGTGCTGCTGCTCACCGTGGCCGCCGTGAGTACGGTGGTTCTGGTGTTCGCCCGCAGTGCTGCGGGAGTCAGCGCAGCGATGCTGTCCGCCTCCATATGTCTCTGCCTGGCGGCCGGGTTCGCCATCGAGTTCGTGAGAAACCGCTACCGCAGGGCAACCGGACCCTAACGTCGCGAAGCCGTCCGCCTGATCTCGTCGCCACACATGCACTTTTGCCCGACGCCTGTGACTCGGTTAACGTGATCGCATGGAATCACACCGTTGCCAAGCCGCTGTCGGCCCGCTCGACGCCGTGGCCGAACTGCCCGGATCGAAGAGCCTGACCAACCGTGCCCTGGCCGCCGCGGCGCTGGCCGACGGAACTTCCTTGCTGACCGGGATCCTCGTGGCCGAGGATACCCGACTCATGATCGATGCCCTAGCCGCACTGGGCGTTCGGACCACGCTAGACGAAGCCGGGTGCGCGGCGGAGGTCACCGGTTGCCGCGGTCAACTCCCCGAAAGCGAGGCCGAACTGTTCTGCGGGAATTCCGGCACGACGATCCGGTTCTGCGCCGCGCTATCGGCGCTAGGCTGCGGGCACTACCTACTGGACGGCGTCCAGCGCATGCGACAACGCCCCATCAGCGGCTTGGTCGACGCGCTGAAGCCTCTCGGCGTGGCGGTCGAATACCTCGGCGAGCAGGGGTATCCGCCGCTGACCATCCACGCCGGCGGACTCAGCGGCGGGCACGTGGCCTTTCACGACAGCGAGTCAAGCCAGTTCATCAGCGCACTGCTCCTTGCCGCTCCGTATGCCACGCGGGACGTGCTCGTGGACGTGACCGGCACGGTCCCGAGCGCCCCGTATCTGCGCATGACCACCGCGGTGATGGACCGCTTCGGCGTACCCGTCATCGAGCAGTACCACCCGAAAGAGGCCAAGTTCATCGTGCCGGCGCCGCAACGATACCAGGCCGTGTCGTATCACGTGGAGCCGGACGCCTCCAACGCCACCTACTTCCTCGCCGCGCCGGCCGTCGCGGGTGGTCGCGTGACGGTGAAAGGACTGGGAACGGCGAGCATCCAAGGTGATGTGCACTTCGTGGATGTGCTCGAGGAGATGGGATGTGCGATTGAGCGGCAACCCGACCGAACGACGGTCATTGGCCCGCCGGAAGGCAAACGCCTGCGAGGCGTCGACGTGGATCTCAACGCGATGCCCGACACCGTTCAGACGCTCGCCGTGGTGGCGCTGTTCGCCGCCGGACCCACGACGATCCGAAACGTCGCGAATCTCCGCGTCAAGGAAACCGACCGCTTGGCCGCGCTGGCTCGAGAACTCACCAAACTCGGGGCAGCCGTGGACGAAACTCAGAGCGGGCTCACGGTGCATCCGCCGGAAGGGATCCGGCCTGCCTCGATCGATACCTACAACGACCATCGAATGGCCATGAGCTTCGCCGTGGCGGGGATGGCGTGCGATGGCCTTCAAATCAACGATCCGGCCTGCTGTCGCAAGACCTTCCCCGACTTCTTCGAGCGATTCGGGCGGCTTGTTGGCGCCGCGACATGACCGACGTATCGCCGGGTGCGAAACCGCCGCTGCCAGCATTGAGACGCCGATCCATCGCCTTCAAGTCCGCCGGTGCGAAACCCCGATAAATAGGGCGTACGTCTGTAGACCACGCGAGCGGCAGGATGCCGCGCGCCTATCTCAGCCGGGAGAGGCTTCTTGGCCGACGTTCTTGATCAAAACGAAGTGGATGCGCTACTGGCGGCGGTCAGCGAGGGCGGAGTCGAGGGGTCCGACGAGACCGCACCCTTTGCGGCGCCGTCGGCCAGGGAGGTCCATGCCTACGACTTCAAGAGGCCCGAGCGCGTCAGCAAGGACCAGATGCGGGCGATCGAGGGCATCCACGAGGCCTTTGCCCGAAACCTCGGCGCGTCGTTGTCCGGCTTCCTTCGAACCATCGTCGAGGTCCGAGTCGCCACGACGGAGCAACTGACCTACAGCGAGTTCATCTACTCGCTGCCGAACCCCACCAATTTCAACCTGCTCACGGCGGAACCGCTCGAAGGCCAGCTTTGCCTCGAACTCAGCCCGCTGATCATCTATCCGATCATCGATCGTCTCTTGGGCGGCTCGAACTCGGAACTCTTCATCCCGCAGCGGCCGCTTACCGTGATTGAAGAGCGACTCGTCGGCTGCATCACCGATCGGGCCCTGACGACACTCATCGAAGCATGGTCCGACATGACCGAGGTGAACTTCAAGATCGTCGAGGTCGAAAGCAACCCGCATCTGGTTCAGATCGTCGCACCAAACGAGATCGTGGTCGTCATCGGCTTCGAGATCAAGATCGGCAACCGTGCGGGAACGATGAGCCTCTGCCTGCCGTTCAAGGTCATTGAGCCGGTCATGTCCAAACTCGTGACGCAGGGGTGGCTCGCCTACCAGCGGCAAGCCGTACGAGACGACAAGAGCACGGAAATCGCCTCGGGGCTGTCCGTGACGCACGTGGATGTGGATGCCTATCTCGCGGAAACCACCATTACCGTCGACGAGCTGTTGGCCCTCCAAGCGGGCGACATCATTCAAACGCCCAAACTCGTCGGTGACGAGATGATCCTTCAAGTCGAGTCGGAGAACCAGTTCGCGGGCTTACTCGGAAGGCACACCGACGCGCTGGCTATCAAGATCACACGCCGCGCCGAAGTCGAAGAGCCGCTGTAAACCCGCATCTCCGTCAACCACCGGTCACCAGGTGCTCCGGGTCCTTGGCAAAGCGTCGCGCGGTTTCCAGAGAGATCCTCTCGGCCATCAGCAACCGTTGCAGGTCGTCATCGAGGGTGACCATCCCATCGCGGCCGCCCGTCTGGAGAATCGAATCGATCGACTCGACTTTGCCGAACTTGATCGCGAACCGCGCGGGCTGCGTGATGTGGAGAACCTCCAAAGCCAAGACCCGCTTCTCGCCGGGCGTGGCACAGGGCAGCAGGTGCTGATTGACCACCGACCGCAGGCTCAAGGCTAGCTGGGTGCGGACATCGTCCTGAGCGTCGTGCGGAAACAGGTCGACGAACCTCGTAATCGCCCCCTTGGCGTCCTTCGTGTGAAGCGTCGCCAGGATCAAATGGCCGGTCTCAGCCGCGCTGAGGGCCATTCTCGCCGTTTCAATGTCGCGAATTTCGCCGACCAGGATCACGTCCGGGTCCTGCCGAAGCCCGTATTTCAAGCCATCATAGAAGGAGTCGACATCCCGGCCGACCTCACGCTGTGTCACCATGCTCGAGCTGACCCGCTTGTGGTCGTATTCAATCGGCTCTTCGATCGTGATGACGCGGTAGCCGCCTCGCTCGTTCAGCATGTTGATCATGGCCGCCAGCGTCGTCGACTTGCCCGACCCGGTAACGCCGGTCACGATGACCAGCCCGTTGGTGTGTGAGATCAGCCGCTCGGCCAGGCCCTGCGGGAAGTTCATCCACTCGAAGCTCGGGATCGCGTCCGGCACGTGTCGCAAACACGCGCACCACTTCTGCTGAGCCATGTAGACGTTGGCGCGAAAGCGGTGGGGCTTGTCCTCGTGTTCGATCTCCAGCGAACAGTCGATGCTTTTTTCTTCTCCGAGATTCTCCGCCATGTGCGGCGAGATGAAGGATCGAGCGATCGCCTCGGACGCTTCCGGAGACAGAACGTCGTCACCGACCGTGTTCAGCTCTCCGTGAATGCGGTAGGTCACCGGAAAGCCGGGCACGAGGTGCACGTCCGAGGCTTCACGCCGCACCGCCTCGTGCAGCAAAGCGGCGACCTTCTCGTGGATACGCGGGGCCGGGTCGTTCGTTGGGGTTTCCATGTCGAGGGATTATACAGCAAAACGCCGGCCGAGTTGCGGGTCGAATCTCCAGTAGGGTCCGCTCCGCGGACCACGGACTCGTGACCGTCTCGGGTGCGGCTCTGCCGCTCAATCCCGAATCCACGAACGCACACCACGCTTTCTATCAAGCCTCCGCGGATGCGGGGTCCAACGAGAACCAAGCCCGCCATGCGCGTTCCAATTCTGAGGCATCATATTGGACACCACACTCCGGGCAACGATGCTCTTCCGCAAGGTTGCGCAAGGAGTAGCCGCAATCGATGCAGACGCGAAACTCATTGTCCAGGACGTGCCTTCGCATCCTCCCGTTCACCGAGCGCCCCCCAAGATTGGTCAGCAGTATCATTAGGCCTCAGAGAAGCAAAAAGACTCCGACGGTGGCCTTGTTCGCGGCGAAAATGAAAAAAGTAATGCCGTATCCCAGCCAGCCGGCGACGTAAAGAAACGCCCACAACTTCAACCGACCCACAGAACGCCAGACGGCAAGGGGGACGCCATCCGGCTTCTTATCCAGCAGGATGGCCATCGGGCTGACTTTGGTGAGCTTGTTCATCGCTGGCTCGACACGGGGCTTCGTCTAAGCGCGATCGCGACCATGTAAGGCGGGCAGCCTGCTCGCCTTTCTCTATCCATTTCAACGAAGAGTAGCCGTAGGGTGCCGCTCCGACGCACCAATTCGGAGACCACGATTGTACGCCAAGCCATCGGCCACGTCGCCCGTCTCTACTCACCGGCGCGGCGCTCGAAATCTCCGCATCCGGTGCCTCGATCGGCCGCGTACAAGCACGCATCCAATCGCGCGAATACACACGACGCCCCACCCATTTCCCAAAGCTCGAATGCCGCCAAGCGTGCGGGCACTGCGCCACTTCGTCCTTCACCGGATTGTAATGGATGTAATCCATGTGGCGAGCGCGATCATCTTCATCCCGGATCACGTGATCCCGAAAACGACGCTGCCACACGCCGCGCCGCGCGCGATTGGCCGTCGGTATTCGGGCATGATGCCTGGACGATAAACAGCCGAGCGCCGGCCGGGAATAGGATGGTGCGGAAGAGCCACCCCCTACATCTGCCCGTACGCCTTGGCGCTACACGATTCGGCCATGTGCGTGCATCGAGTCACGAGTCGGGCTTGATGACCTGAATGAACGCGCCCGACGTGACGAGATCCTCGTCCGTCATGTGCCTGAAGCGCGGCGCAAGCGTGTCGCGTGCGATCTCGGACGCCCTACGAACCGTCGTCTCCGCACGAATATCGAAACCGACCTGCCGCAGAGCCGCGATGTGCGTCGAGTGCGGATGACGATTGTGCCACGACGGCAGTCGGCCGCGTAACATGCGCCACGTGCGATCCGAGCAAGTCCAGTGCCCGTTCCATTCCCGTGTCGTTTGCTGCACCTTGTAGTCGATCTGATGAGCTGCATATCCGCCGGGGGCGAGGGCGCGGTATATCGCCGAATACATCGCGTCTAGATCTTCGACCTCCTGCATGACGGCTTGCGAAAACACCATCTCCGCCCACCCTTCACCGATGCGGCTTGGATCGTCACACGGTGCGAGATACGCCAGCGGGGCGGCCGCGTCATCCGGAGCACCAGGGTCCAGCAGGTGCTTGCGTATGGAATCGACTCGATCGCTCCGGAGGCATTCATCGAGATGCTCAGGTGGAAGCAGGTCTTCTGGAAAGGCGTACGACTCCAGCTTCGGCTTCAGACGCGTGTATTCCTGCTCGCCGGGGATTTCGGCGCGCCGCCTCAGCAGGCAGACGAGTTCATCCAGCATGGCGACCGCCCGTCGCAAGTCGACCGAACGATCAGTGTCGATGGCCACATATCGGTGCGTCCCACAGAGCAGCGCCGTCAGGCCCGCACCGAGCGACAGACCAGGGCCGATCTCCACGATGCCGCGTGGAACGGTACGAATCCCGACCTTAGCCCGCATCACCAAATGCCGCATCCAGATTGAGTACCCGTATCGCAAATCGTCGCACTGCTTGCTGCGGAGCCGTGCTGGATTGAGCGCAGATGGAACGTAGGACAGCAATGCCTTGGGGACGGAATAGAGTAGATTGAGCGTCATGCCATCCTATTCGATGAACTCACCGCGTTCGAGCGCCTCGCGTGCTTGCGCCATCGTCAGGATCTTCAAGCGGCCGGCGTCACGCAGCGCCGCCGCCTGTCGACAGATTCCCTCGAGAGCACGGAGGAGCGGCTCCGTGCCGCTCAGTAAATTGTGCGGGTGCGTGAACATCCCGAAGATACGCTTACGCGCGGCTGCGCGTCGTAGCCCGACAACGGCTCGCCTTCGCCGCCAATCTGCAGGGACGAGAGAAGACACACCCGAGAAGCCCGGGAAGAACATGCTGTGCGGGATCTCCCAAACGTCACCCAACCGTCGAGGTCGTGGCAGTGGCGGAGCGAGACAGGCGAGTTCGTCGATAAGACGCAAGGACCTGATCGCGTATTGAGCGACTCGCCAAGGGAGTGTGCGCGGTGCGCAACTGGCAAAGCGGCGCACTTGGCGGAACCAATACCACTCTGAGTTTTCCGCACGATAGCACTTGTACCCGCACTCCTCTAGGAGATCGACTCGGCCGACCACGTTCCATGGGAACACTACGCTTTCCATTCGGCGCCCCCACTTCTCGCCGGCAACCTGACAGCGTTGCAGTTCTTGACGCGCGACATCGGCTGGACACCGGCTACTGCCGATGGGCGCATGGGTAAAGGAGTGACAGGCGAGCTCCTGGTGGGTCGGGCAATCGAGGATCGATTGGACGAGGGCGGGGGCGTAGAACACCTCCGTCCCTTCCTCGCCGTGATACGGCACACCGTCGATCCTCGGGTATTCGGACTGGGCTTGTTCATGAGATAGCATGAGATGACCAACCGCAGCCCAGGTGGCGGATACATCATATGTCTTAAAGATGTCCAGAATCTGCGGTACGATCCTATAGAGCGGCCGCAGATCGGGTGCGTGCGGCAAGTGCTGGTATCCCCACGCCAACTCGAAGTCCAAACTGAATACGAAAGCCCCGCACGGTGTGGACATGGCTACCTGATCCCCATTACGGAACAAGGGCCGAACTGCTATTTCACCGTCAAGTCAATGCCGAAGACGCGTCTTGGAGCACACGCGAGAATGCCTCGCGCGAGCGAAGACAGGAACCACTCTGGTACCCCGAGGACCCCATTTATCGGGCTTTGTATCATTCTACCCGAGCGGACCGCCCGGGGCAACTGAAAAGCGACTTCTTACGGAGCGTTTCTCGGCTCAACTGCCAATCCCGGGAAACCACGCTCGGGTCCTTTAGGAGGACGTACTCTTCGTCGCGGTACCCGTAGGAGATGCGTTTTATCACTTTGATCTCGTTTCTCAGGCCCTCACGAAGGCTCGTGTGCAGCGGGTGCTCACAGCGGGCCGGTTCAGAATGGCGTTAGGGCCCAGGAATGGTGTCAAAGATGAACTATTCGGCTGCTTTCGCTGGCGGTAGGTCAGGTCGAGGGGCGAGACCTGCCGAGCACAGCTACGCGGGAACCGACCAGCGACGCCGGAACGTCAACGTGCCCGCGGCAAGCACGAGCATGACCATAGCGACCATCCCCCATTGGCTCACGGTCGGAATCGGCGCCGCGGCAGCGTCGCATTCGTCCGGAACGCCGTTTGCGTCCGCGTCGGCAGCCGACGGCACGAACAGCGTGGCCTCGACGGTGACGTAGGTCTGCAGATTGCACCCGAACGGGTCCACCTCCACGGTCGCGACCATGCCGATCACCGCGTCGCCGCCGCCCGCAGCTACGGCGTCATTGAAGACCTCCGCGGGCACGCTCAGTTGCGTCGAGTCCGGCAACCCCTCGGGGCAGTCGCCGCCGTCCGGGCCGAACACGCCGCCGACATCAACGCCGTTGATGTCCACGAGAATCCGATCGCCCGCGCCGCCGAGATTGGCGTAGGCTGTGAAGTCCAGAAGCACGTCCGCGTGGGTCGTCGGGGCAGCGACGATCGTGAAGCTCTGTGGCGAGCCGAAGCCGATCGGTCCGAGCTGTCCGGACGTATAGACGTCAGCGGTAACGACCTCACACTCGTCGAGTATACCGTTGTCGTTGCACTCAGCCGCACAGTTCGCGGTGCAGTAGAACGGCCCGCCCGGCGCTTGGCTTCCCGCGTCGATCTCGCATTCATCCGGTATCAGATTCCGATTGCAGTCAGGGCTGGAAGCGCTGTTGACATCGATACCGTCCGCTACGCCGTTCTCGTTACAGTCCGTGATGACCCCGTCGAATGCGAAGATGAAGTCGTCGCAGAAGATGAGCTTCTGATCTTCCATCACGCCTTCGAGTTCACGATAGTCGAACATCGAGAAGCCGGCCGGGGCGACCACGCCGAAGAAACGAGGCTGGGTGTCCAGCACGTCCGCCCCGCCGAAGTCGACCGGATTGAGTTCGTCGCCGTCGAGGAAAAGCCCGAGCTTCCCGTAGGGCGTATTGGTCTCGACCCAGCCGCCCACAGCGACGAATTGCTGTCCACTCGTCCCGCGCCATCCGTCCCCGATGCCGTTGCCGTAGTCACCGTGCGGGAGGGAGTAGAAGCCCCAGTTTCCCGTCCGCGCCGCGCCGCTGCTTGTCGTAACCTCGTTGTTCGAGCTACTCGATACCCACGTGATCCCGAGATGGCTGACGCTCGCCGCTGTCTGCGACCCGCCCGGTATCGTAGAGCGAACCGCGCCCCACGCCGCGTCGTCTTCGAAGCTCTCGTAGACCGGCGTGAAGCCCTGCGCGGAAAGCGCGTTGATAAACGCAGCCTCCTCCGTGTAGCCGATGATCTGCGCGTGAGCGATCGTCGCCGAGGCAAGTAGCGCGCCGACAACCAAAGTGGAGAGGTTAGGTCGCATGTTCATGATGATTCCCCAAGCGCGGCCCAGTGCCGACGGAGTAAACCGAACTACTCATCAGTTCCCGTCTGCGTAGGGTCCGCTGTGCGGACCGCGGAAGCACGCAGGTCCGCACAGCGGACCCTACGCCCTGGTTGTTCCGTGATTCCAGCCGGCCCCGGCCCGGGGTGCCGACGGAATTCAGGTTACCACTGCATCGGCCCGCGCCGGTCTTCCTTAGACGAAATTAAGGTCGGCGAGCGCCGATCGCGCGGCCCAGTTTTCTCAAACCGGAGAATTCGCCCGACGCTCAAAAGAAAAGCCGCGTACCCGCCCGATCGTGGACGGATACGCGGCTCAATAGTGTTGTGATGGTGGCATGCCATCGTGCTCGAACGCCGCTGCGTGTCTACGGCGCGCTCGCAGCCTGCACCCGACTAGAGCGGGCAATGTGCCCGCCTCGCTCCGTCCATCCGGGAACGCCGTCGGTCGCGATGAGGGTGCGAGGCACCTGTGCTGGGATGCTCGAATGCCGGGTGGCACCCGACAGCGAGCATCCAACGCGAGTCAAGGTGGCACCCGCGCGGCTCCACACTGGCGAAGCAGTACAAGAAAGGCCGGCGAATCGCCCGCCTTACCTGACTTCGAGACGGGCCCAGACACCTACTCTGTTGCCTTCGCTTCCTCGCTCTCTCGCCGTTTTCGCAGGATCTTCTCGACAGCTCGATCTAGCTGGCTCTGCATTTGCGAGAGGGCGCTTGCGGCCCGCCGCCGGAGGTCTTCCTCGGGGGCGGTCGTTGCCATGCGCTCCAATGCAGCCTTCAGCTCCGGGTTCATCTCGTAGTCCGAGCGAGAACGAATCGTTACCCAGTTCTCGCCGAACGACCGGACCGATGCCTGCAATGCGGCCTTTCGCACGTTCTTGAAGCCGCTCGTCATGCCGTTCAGCACGAGCTGACGGATGCGCTGGCGGTGCGCGTCGTCGGTGTTATAGGTTCCTCGTGTTCGTGCGCCCCAGCCGGCAAACCCTCCCATGATCATGTGGTGTGCGTCCTCGTCGAGGTCGTCGCGTTCGGCCAGTCTGATCACTCCTTCGATCCCTTCAACTCCGTAAACAACCCCTAGTGCCGCCGCCCTTAAATGAAACGCTACGGAGGATCTGGAGGTTCTTCCTTCTCCTACGTTCAACGCCGATTTCGGGAAAGGCAGAACGTCCCTCAGGCGCACGACGCCGCTTTCAAACACCAGCTCTTCGCAACAAAAGACGCGAACAGCCCTCTCGACGAAACCACGGGCCGACGGCCCAAGGACCGCAATCGAGTTGAGTAGTGTCTGGTACCGGTACCGCGCGTCCCGCCACACGCCGGGCCGCGACGGCGGCTTGAAGTCGGTGCGGTTCCATTCTGCGATGAGCAGGTCCGCGGCCTGCTCGCGAGCCGGTTCGCTCGCCTTGGCGATCGCGTTGGCGCTGCTCATTGCGACGCCGCGACCCTCTTCGACCAGACCAGTCATGAACAGGGCGAGCGCTTGCCCATCGTCCTGCACTTCAAGCCGGTTCAGGATCTCATACAGTGTTCGCCGCTGAAGTCCGGCGCGGAACCTCTCGTCTTCCGTCAAGGCCCGAGCCGCCGCCGCGATCACCTCCCTGGCCGGCATCTGCTTCAGTGTGTCGAGGGCGCTCATGATCTGTGTGTGGAGGTTCGACCCGGTAGGCCTGTGCTCCTCCTCGCACAACTTGTCCAATGCCCCGGCAATCGCGTCGGACGTGCGAGGCTGTTGCGCAACGATGTGTGTCGCCCCACCCAACAGTATGACCGAAGCTGGGATCAGCCAGACAGCGGCTTGGCGCTTGTTCCGGAATCTCATGTCATAATCTCCACAGGGCCTTCAATCACGGTACGGGCTGCCATTCACCAAGCCATGGACTGTGATTTGGCGTAGGTATCCATATGTCTTCTCCACCGAGCTCAAGGGGGTACAAATCCCATGGATCTGGTGTTCGTCCACCAGCGCCGGGATCAAATCTATATTCCGGGAAACCGTTGAGGTACAGTTCGTGCCATGGAAACGCGTCATGCCAGCTTCCGCTACTGGGCTTGATGCGCCACTCGAACGGTCCGAGAACGCCGTTGGCGTAACTCTGCCGGAACTCGAACGTGATCTCCGCGTTGATGGCCGGCGCCAGTGACTCGCACGGGTTGGTGCCATCCAGCGTCAGGGCCAATTCGCTGAGGGAGTCTGTCACGTGGGTCAGCACGCCCGAGAGTGTGTTTCCCTGGCCATCCACGGCCGTGGCAGTGCATTCCGGCACCGCCGTGGCGGTAATGCAGTCCGTGCAGAACGTCGGGCAGACCTGTCCCGGCCCACAGGCCACGATGTTGGCGGGCTCGTCATTGTAGCCCGCCGTAGGGCCGAAGAATTCCCGCGTTCCTCGAACGCCGTTCGTCATCTCACCGGCCACCATCTCGGGATTGACGCTGACGTAGTAGGACTGGAAGCTGCGGCTCGATGACGCGCCATAGGCAAAGTTGCGTTCGTCGCCCGCGAAGTAGTCCGTAACACCGGGTAAATCCCCTGTTGTAATCGCGTTGCACGCAATGAACGCCATGTACCGTATCTCGACCACGCCGTACTCGACGATGTTCAGCAACACCGTGTCCTGGCTGGTCAGGCCGTTCATGCTGAACGACAGAGTCAGTTCGACCGGCCCGGCCGTCACCCCTTCGACCCACGAATCAAAGTCATTATAGGCGCCGGTCGAGAGATAGTAATCATCGCGCAGATTCGCTCCCGGCGGGACCGATACCCAGTCATCGTCGAACGGAGGCGCCGCGGCGGGATTGATCGCAAACAAGCGAACCGAACCGGTTCCCCCCGTTTGGGCGATGGTGATCGTCGAACCCGCCAGCACGTCGTCATCCTCGGGAAGCACGGAGGCGTTGCACTCGATCAATCCATTCATCGCGATCGAGGCGCCATCCGCGGCCACCGGAGATACATCGTCCTTGTCGGCGACGGGAACACCGCCGGCATTCGCCTTCCCCTCGTCGAAGTCGTTGTTCGTCGCCACTTTCAGACCCGGCGGCGTCTCCTCCTCGTTCTCCGCCACCCCGCCGATTTCCAGGTTCACAGCCGCTACGGTGAGGCGCACGCCATCCGAACAATCAAAGGTCTCGTCGCCGTCCAAGTCGACATGAAACGTAATCTCCGTCCCGTCGGCCGTCGTTGGGGCGATGCCTTCGATCCAAAAGGTGCTCGGATTGGGTGAAAGCGGGCCGCCTGAGGTCTGGTCGGGCGTGACGATCGTCGTGCGGTTGTCCTCGTAGACCTCCACGTAGGCGTTGTCGTAGTCCAGCTTCCAGAAGCTGTCCTGAGGAGCGAGTTCCTTTAGGCGGTAGGGTGCGGCTCGCCGCACCAATCCGGTGTACGGTCGCGCGCCGCGCCTGTGACGCCTCTTCGAATCGCTCCCGGTGTGTGCTGTCCTATTCCGGAGGAAACTTCTTGGTCAGCTTGCCGCGCAGCTCTTGCGCCTTGGCTACGTAGTCGCCATTCGGGAAATCGCGGATGAGCCGGGCGGTCAGGTCGCGTGCTCGCACATAATCGCCGATCAGCATCAACCGGCGTGCGGCCTCAAACCCCAGGTTGTCCGAGAGCGGGAATTCCGGATTCGCATTGACGTATCGGAGCGCGGCCGCACAGCGATCCGCGCGACTCGTGGCGTGCTCGCCATCGAGGCCGTAGAAGAGCTTGCGAAAGCCTATCCATTCGGCGTAAGGCGATTCCGGATACGATCGCAATACCGTCTCCATCTCGCCGAAGATAGCGTGCGTGGAGCCCTTCATGGGTGCTCGACCGCCAAGGTAATCAGCGTAACCAAGGGCGGATCCCTTTCCTTGGAAGAAAGCGCCGTGTCTGATCGCAATCAAGTCGCGGGCCCTGGCATCATCGCCCGTCGGCTCCTGAATGGTCAGCGAAAGCTCATCCGACTCGATTATCCCGCCGAGGACCCCAAGCCGCACGCGCCCGGTGTATTCGCCGGGCGGGAGGAAGCTGTAGGACTTTCCGCGATGCTTGTCCCGCACCGGGATGACGGCAATGACGACCCAGTCCGCCCGGACGACTTCGCCTGCGGCGATCGTCAGCCCGGGTCCATACATGCCCTCATCAGGCTGCCCACCTTCCCAGTCCAGCAGGTAGACTCGGTCATCGGCGTCTTTGAGGTTGAGCTCGCAATGGCTTCGCAGGTAATCAGGCCGTGCGGCAGAGAATCTCTCTTTGATAGCTGTCGAACTCGTGTTGGTCACCTCCAGCTTCACGATGATCGGGCAGCGGTCGAGGACGCGGGGCTGATGCAGTGAGGCCGACAGTCTGAGCGGCGGCTCGCCGGCATTCGACGGCGGCGCCAGCGACAGGAGCGCCATCTGCGTGACGGCCGTGGTTACGACTAGTCTCTTGAAAACCATGAGCAGTGCTCCTTTTAGTGTTGGGCCAACTCAGAACTCGAGCGAACGTAGGTGATCTGCTGCGCGTTAAAATCTACCCGTAGGGTGCGGCTCCGCCGCACCAGATCAGGAGAAGA
Source organism: Phycisphaerae bacterium (assembly GCA_029260055.1). Classification (GTDB taxonomy): domain Bacteria; phylum Planctomycetota; class Phycisphaerae; order UBA1845; family UBA1845; genus JADFOB01. Next base: position 50,459 of record JAJDDX010000085.1, on the reverse strand, counting down.
ATGGGTGTCAGAAGAACAGGTGTCAGGATGGATTAGCATGCTCTGTAGCCGACTGCCCTCGCTCGCGAAGCTCGCTGAAAGAGCCAAGTGACTCACTTTCTTGCCTCGTCTACTGCGTTTAGTAGCCTGAGTCGCGTAATCGTTCGCGCAAAAACCCACTTTCTTACGAAATCGTAGTTTTCAGCCTCGGGGTGTGGCGGGAAGGCCGAGCCCGACTCCGTCGGGGTTGTGCGTGACGCTATCCAGCCGGCGCGGGAATGAAGAAACCGTGCATCCGTCTGTCACGACGAATGCACGGTTGATTCTCAGGTCACGTACCGGCTGCCTCATTGGGCGGCCGTCGCTTACGGCGCGCTCGCAGCCTGCAGGAAAGCACTGTAGTCTCGCAGATCCACACTGCCGTCGGAATCGAAGTCGAACGCGGCGAGGCACGCGCTCAGGCAGTCCGGCACGGTCGGAGCCGGTGTCGCGCCCGGCCCGGCTGTGCAGTCGATAAAGCCCGGCAGGTCCAGCATATCCACGTTCCCGTCGGGGTAGTAGTCGCCGCCGGCGATCGTGTCGCACTCGTCGGGCATGAGGTTGCCGTTGCAGTCCAAACTGGCACCCACGGCGATGTCCTGCGAGTCGGGGATGCCGTTGTGGTTGCAGTCCTGGACGGCCGCCGTCGTGAACGACCAGATCGGGCCCTCGCCGACGCCAATCTCGTTCGTGGCCACCACACGCCAGTAGTACGTAGTCTGCGGCGTAAGGACGCCCGGGTCGCAGTAGGGTGTGTCGGAGCCACTGCAAAGCAACGTCGTCGGCGGGCTGTCCACATCGAAGTAGACATCATAGGTAGCGCCGCACACTGACGTGAGCCAGCCGATCAGGCGATCGTCCGTCCAGCAGTGCATGCGGCCGGCCTGCATGTCGGAGAAGTTGTCCCAACAGGGGCTGCCGGCGTAACCCATGAAGTTGTCGGTGTCCGTCTGCCCCCATGGCAAGGTGCTGCAGGGGTCGATACCGCCGGGCGGGCTGCACGACCAACTCGTCGGCGTCGGGTCGGTGTCCGCGCAACGATCGCCCGTCGTGCTGCTGTAGCTCTGAGGCTCCTCCCAGCACGCGCTGCACTCCCCGACCTCCGATACGCCGTGATGCGTGTGCCAGAGCCCGAGATTGTGCCCCGCCTCGTGCGTGAGCGTCGAGTCATTCGGGCCGAACATGTCCTTGTCCATGACGATGCCGCCGCCGAACTCCAGAGCCTCGGGGTCCCAGGGAAACGTCCCGAAGGAATACCCGCCGACATCCACGACGAAGACGTTGAGCGACTCCGCCGGAAAGACCGAGAAAGCCGACTTCATCGGGTTCTCTTCGTTCGAACTCCAGTGCAGGTACTCCGAGTGGTTGTGAAACGCCATCTCGTAATCGAACTGAATTCGATACGGTGCATAGTCCGCGTTGACCCTGGTCATTGTCCCGTCGACGCTGGCCACCGAAGCCGCACAGTTCGATCCGTCGTCCTCGCAGAACACGTGAAGGAACATGCTGTAGGTGCTCATGGGCGTGCCGGCGTCCGGGATGAAGACGTCGCGTGTGCTGGGTTCATCGCAACCGCCGAACATGGTGCATCCTCCGCCGGCTGCGGCACCACCACCTCTCGCCTGCACCCCGGCCTCGTAACGCGCCTGCGTCGCACAGAAGTTCCCCGGCTCGAGGTTGTCCGCCCACGACGGATCGATCGCGGCCGCGCCGCCGCCCGGGCCCGGGTTCGGGCTGCCGCCATCCGTCGGGTCAATCCCGTACCCGCTCCAAACAAGGTCGGTCTCGACCGGCACATCCGTCGCGCCGTTCGCCGGGGTCGGTGCCCCGGCGGATTCGCAGAAGACCCGCGCGTAGAACCCCGCATACAGCGGGGTACCCTGGAAGCTGGCCGAGCACGGTGTGGCGTATAGATCGTAGAGGTCGAACGTGAGCCCGACCTCAGCCGGGGCGCCCGTGATCCAACCGGCTCCGACGCGATCGAATGTTAGCCCGAGCCAGAAGGCCCGGCCGATCGCCAGCCCCGTGCCCGAGGTGTCGACCGTCACGAGGCTCAGCCCGTCATTGTCGAGCGTGAACGAACCGTCCGTGCCGGCGATCACCTGACCACCACCACTCGGACAGAAGTCGTACAGCGCGTAGTTGACTGTGGGGCCCGGGCCGGTGCCGCTACCGCCACCGTAGACCTGGAATTCGAACCCGGCGAGATTGCATCCGCACCCGGTCGTCGTGCGAATGTCGTCGCCGATCATGACATTGGCAAGAGGCAATGCCACCAGGTTCCCGCCGGTCGTATTGCTGTACACCACCTCGCCCACCAACGCTCCGGCGTTGACCGACGTGCCGTCGGGCGTGATCACATGGTGCGTGACCGCCATCGAGCGATCTATTGTAGAGATGAGCGGCTGTACCGAATCGTTCGTTCCCGAAGACGTAGCCGTGTCCGGCTCGACTGCCACGGCGCTACTGCCTTGGCCCCAAAGCAGGCCCGCAACGAGCCACATCAGCGCGACATTGGCCGAGACGCTCCAGCTACGGCGGCTGGCTACAAGTTTCCCACAAGCCTCAACGGCGGCAAAAGTCATCGAAGATATCCTCCCCAGTGCGGAATGGGTGCCGGCCGCAAACGCGGCTCGGAACCTTGGCGTGCCCCCTAGACAGCCGCTCGATTGTACCCGCGCGCGCCGCCGAAAGAAAGCGTCGCCGTGCCAGCCGTGGCGGTTTCAGCCGAATTCCGCAGCCATTTCCGGACACACTTGTAAATCGGACGCCTGCGAGATAACTCCGGCGGCTCTGGCCTGGCTCCGGCAGGGACGGACGGCCTGCGGTCCGCCGGCCGGTTGTTTTCGGACGCTTACTAGGTCTGCGGTTCCCGCGTCGTCGGTAACAGGGATGCGAGGTACTCCACCACGTGTCGGGGCTTCGCGTCCGTGTGATGCTCGATCTGCTGCCGGCAACTGAATCCCGAAACCGCGACGTCCGCATCGGCTCGGTCGCGAATGGCGGGAAACAGACGATGCTCGCCGACCGCCCGCGATACTTCGTAATGTTCCTTTTCATGCCCGAAGGAGCCCGCCATCCCGCAGCAACCGCTATCGATCTCGGTGGCTCGCGGCCCCCATACGCGGTGCAGCAGCTCGACCGCGTCACCCGAGCCCACAAGAGCCTTCTGATGGCAGTGTGCGTGGTACACCAGCGCGCCTGCCGGGCGCTCCAACGCCGCGGCGCTCGACTCCGATTCGAGCGTCCGGAGCAGGAAGCTCTCGATCATCATGCTGCGCGACGCGACACGTCGTGCCGACCGCGTCCGGAAGAGTTGCGGATACTCGTCAACAAGGGCGGAGATACAACTCGGTTCCGTCCCGACGATCGCCGCGCCCTCCACCGCGAATGGCGAGAGGAGCCGCACGTTCGTTTCCGCCAACTGCTTCGCTTCAGCCAGTAACCCCTGGCTGATCGCCGGGCGGCCGGAGCACTGCGTGGGCGGGCAACAGACCTCATAGCCGGCCCAATCCAGCAGCTTGACCGCCGCGATCCCGACCTGCGGCGTGTAGTAGTTCGTCCACGTGTCGACAAAATAGACGACCCGGCCATGACGCGCCGCGGCCGTCGCTTCTGCGTGCCTGCGGCGTCGGAACCACTCTCGGAACGTCTGGTGCGCCAGTGCAGGCGGCGCTATACGGCGATCCAATCCGTACCGGCGCTCCATCCAAGCCCTAAAGGGGCGCGATCTCGCGACGAGATTACTGACCCGCGGGAAACGGCTGGCCCGCGACGCCAGGCGGGCCATGTCCGCCACGAACCGCGCTCGCCGCGAAGCGCCTTCGCGCAGATGGCGATGTGACAAGTACTCCGCCTTGAGCTTCGCCATGTCGACGCCGGTCGGGCACTCCGTCTTGCACGCTTTGCATGAAAGACAGAGGTCCATGACCTCGTCGAGCGCCGGATCGTCGAGGCCCGTCAGGAGTCCGCGGTTCGACAGCGCAGAGCGCAACGCAGCGGCTCGCGCTCGCGTCGTGTGCCGTTCCTCGCTTGTGGCCATGAATGACGGGCACATCGTCGCGGTGAGCTGTTGCCTGCAATTGCCCACGCCACTGCACATGCCCGCTAGTTGCGCCATGCCGCCGTGCGCCGAGAAGCCCAGCCAAGTCGACGGGTTGCACTCCGCGTAGCCCGCGCCCTGACGAAGGTGTTCCGTCATCGACCACGGTTCGACTATCTTGCCCGGGTTCATCAGCCCATCAGGGTCGAAGAGCCGTTTCACCGACTCGAACGCGGCTACGATCTTCGGGCCGTAGAGCTTCAAAAGCCATCCGGATCGTACGATGCCGTCGCCGTGTTCACCCGTCATCGTGCCGCCGAATTCGATCGCCAAGTCGCTGATGCCGTCGGCGATGCGGTGCATACGCTGGATGTCGGCCTCGGACTTGAGGTTCAACACCGGCCGGACATGAAGGCACCCGACGCTTGCGTGAGCATAGTAGCCCGCCTCCGCCCCCTCACGCACGAGGACGTCCCTGAACCGTGCGATGTAGTCGCGCAATCGCGCCGGGTCGACGGCCGTGTCCTCGACGAAGGCGTAAGGCTGCGCGTCGCCGGGCCTGCTCATCAGCAGCCCGAGGCCCGCCTTGCGCACCTCCCACACGTCCTGCTGCTCCTCTCGACCGAGCACCGCGACACCGGCGTACGAGGTGCCACGCGCATCGTCGTCGCTGAGAAGTGCCTCGACTTTCGAAGCCAGGGCTGCCACGTCGTCGGCGAAGAACTCGACCACGATCAAGGCGGCTGGATCACCCTGAAGGAAGCCACACCGCCGACGGATGGTCGGGTTGTCCCGCGCCGCCGCCAGAATCATCCGGTCCACCAGCTCGACCGCAGCCGGCTTGTGCGCCAGTGCCGCCGGCACGACGCTCAACGCATCGAGCAGGGCATCGAAGTGGAGCACCGCTAGTGCCTTATGTCTCGGCAGCGGCGTCAGTGCGAGTTTCGCCCCCACGACGATCCCCAAAGTGCCCTCGCTGCCGCACAGGAGCTTGACGGCTTCAGCCGAGGTGCCGCGCGCGCCGAGACGATCCAGCCCGTATCCCCCGTTGCTGCGGAGGACCTTGGGGAATCGCTGCTGAATCTCGTCGAAGTTGTCGTCACGGATCCGAGCGAGCGCCTGTTCGATAACCGCGGCGCGTGACCGATCGTCGTTGGAAGGTGCGCCGCGGTGCTGTCCGACGGCATCCCGTTTGAACGTCACGACCTCGCCATCGGCGAGCACGACCGTGAGTTCCAGGACGTGATCGACGGTACGCCCATGAATGACCGAATGGGCGCCACATGAGTTGTTGGCGATCATGCCGCCGAGCGTGGCCCGATCGGATGTGGCTACGTCCGGTGCGAAGTGCAATCCAGCTCCGGCGATCACACGGTTGAGTTGGTCCAGCACGACGCCGGGCTGCACCTCGACGGTGCGGGCTTCGACATCGAGGTCGCCGACCTCCGTCATATGCCGCGACAGGTCCACCACCACGCCATGGGTTACAGCTCCGCCGGTGAGCCCCGTGCCGGCACCGCGGGCCACGATCGGTATGCCGAAGTCGCGGCAGGCTTTCGTGGCGGCGACGACATCCTCGACACAAGTCGGACGCACGACGCCGATCGGCACCAGCTCGTAAATGCTCGCGTCGGACGCGTAGTTCGTGCGCGTCAGATTGTCGAACATCGCCTCGGCGCCGAGTTCGGCTCGGAGCTTATCCTCGAGTTTGTGGATGGTGCTCGGGTCCGGGGTTGACGGCGCGGGTCGGCTGTCCACCGCTGCCTACTCCTTCATCGAGAAAGTCGCGCGGTTGAGGGCGAATTGTCGATAGGTGGCCGCGGTGCGCTCGGCCATGCCGCTCCACGCGTGGTGCGTGCGGACATACTCCACGCCGGACGTGGACAGGCGCTGCGCCAAAGCACGATCCGCCAGGAGCCGTTCGATCGAATCGGCGAGTGACTCGGCCGTCGCATGTGCTGTGACAAGGGCGGTCTCCTCGTGCCGGTAGTGATCGCACACGGCGTTAGGGAAGCTGACGACCGCCATGCCGTTACCCATCGCCTGGAGCCCGTCGGCACTCAACGCCGTGTCTTCCGACGGATGGACGAAGATGTCCGCGCTCCGCATCGCCTGAACCAAGTCGCCCGTCGGATGGGCAAAAATGACGCGGGTGTCGAGTCCCCGGTCGCGCGTGAGGCGACGAAGCGTGCTCTCCTTGGGCCCCTCGCCAAGCAGAAACAGGAGCAGATCGTGCTCGCGCTTGTGCAGGATATGCGCGGCTTTGATGAGTTTGTCCACGCCGCTGCCGGGCTCGAACGGCGCCGTGCAAAGAACGGTCGGCTTACCTTGCCCCGGGTCGCCGCCCGCCGTGGTACGCACGCCCGGGCGCACCAGGACGATCCGTTCGCTGGGCATGCCGAGCTGTGTCGTGAGGATGTCGGCGAGTGGCTCGCTCATGGCGATACAGACGCCGACGCGCGATGCGTCCAATTGTGCGATCCGGTCGCAGTCAGCTACCGACGTGACTTGAAGTGCTACGTCGGTATCGAACGCGTCGGCGATCTCCAGGGCGATCGCGTAAGAGCCCCCCGACAGGGCGTGGGTGATCGTCGGCGGATCGGACGCGAGCGTCTCGATCAACTGCTCGGTACGCCGGACGCGAACGGGCCACACGACGCGCGGGTGAAGCACACTCTGGACCGGGCCGAGCTTGAGGCTCTCGATTCGCGCGTCGCTACTGACCAGACGAACCTGAACCGCCTGGTCGACCAGGCCGACCACGAGATGACGCAGGACCGCGCCGAAGCGATCGAAAACGTCGCCATCGAGGCATAGCGCGACGTTGACCGCCAGTGGACTAGAGTTCTTCTCTGAATCCGCCACGCAAGCATCACACCACCGCCCACAGCGGATGTCAACGGCGAACATGGCTTCAAGGGTCCGATCGCCTCTCGCGTTGCCACCGACCTATCTCAACACTATCCTTGTCGCATGTGCCACCGGTTCCGATCGAGCGCCGGTGAAAGTCGGGCCTAGGCGAGAGGCGTTACCGGTGAAAGTCTTCAACGGCCTGGAAACGGTCGATCCGCCGCTATCGCGATCGGTGCTCACGATCGGAAACTTCGACGGGGTACACCGCGCGCATCGCAAGCTGGTTGCGCAGGCACGCAGGTTTGCCGCCCAAAGCGATGCGCCCGTCGTCGTGCTCACGTTCGAACCCCACCCGCTGTCCGTCGTCACGCCCGCCCGGGCGCCGGCCCGCCTCTACCCACTCGAAGAGAAACTGCGCCGACTCGAAGAGATCGGAGCCGATATCGTCGTCGTCGCCCACAGTGAACCGGCCCTGCTCGGCCTCGAGGCCGAGCGGTTCGTCACCGATGTCATCCAGAAGCGATTCCACCCAACCCACATCGTCGAGGGCCCGAACTTCGGGTTTGGCCACCGACGCGCCGGCACCCCCGAACTGCTCGCCAAGATCGCAGCGGGATTCGGCTGCGGCGTCCGCATCGTCGAACCGATTACGCTGCGAATCGACGATGCCGACATGCTCGTCTCCAGCTCGCTTGTGAGACGTCTCTTGAACGAGGGCAAGGTCGAAGATGCTGCCAAGTGCCTCGGCCGCGCTTATCCACTGTTTGGCGATGTAGTCGAAGGGGATCGACGGGGCCGAACCATCGGGTTCCCCACGGCCAACCTGTCGCCGGGCGATCAACTGGTCCCGGCTGAGGGCGTCTACGCCGGCAGGGCGACCGTCGAGGATGTCGGTGGGACGTGTGCAATCAGCATCGGCACGACGCCGACATTCGACGGAACTCAGCGCCGCATCGAGGCCCACCTCCTCGATTTCGACGGCGACCTCTACGGAAAGCCGATGCGGCTCGAATTCGAGCACTTTCTGCGCGGACAACGCGCGTTTCCGTCTGCCGATGCGCTCGCCGCCCAGCTTCGACGCGATGTCGAGGCGGTCCGCGCCGGCGTGGGGACGGGCCGATCAGATCCTGCAACCGAGGGAGTGTAAAGACCATGAGCGGGCTCGACCGAACCGTCTTCCTCGAAGCGACTGAGCGTGTCTCGAAGTGGCGCCGGCCCCTCCTGATCACGCATACCAAGCCCGACGGCGACGCGTTGGGATCGCTCGTAGCCGCCCGAGAGCTCCTGCGGCACTGCGGGGCCGACCCGATCGCGCTGATGTTCGACCCGCTCGCGCCGAGCTACGCCGTCTTCGAACGCTCCGGCCCGTTGCCCGTCCTCGGTTCCGATGTGACCGAAGGCGACCTCGCCGCCGTGGACGGCGTCATGCTGCTCGACACCTGTTCTAAAAAGCAGATCGAGCCGATCGCGGACTGGCTCGCCGCCAGCAGCTTGCCCAAGATCGCGGTGGACCACCACGTCAATCGAGACGAGCTCGTCGACTTCTACGTGGTGGATGAAGCAGCCGGTGCCGCCTGCCTGATCCTCTACGATTGGGCCATAGCCATGGATTGGCCTATCAACGCCGTCACGCGGGATGCACTCTTCATCGGGATCGGCACCGACACGGGGTGGTTCCGGTTCTCCAACGCCGACACCCGCATCCTCACCGCCGCCGCCGACCTGGCCTCGAAGGGTGTGCGTCCGCACGAACTGCACCAGCAACTGTTCCAGCATGACACCGCAGGCCGGGTCAAGCTGCTCGGAGCCGCGATCCACTCACTGGAACTGCTCGAACACGAACGTCTCGCCGTCATGACGCTGACCGACGCGGACTACGCAGCCGCCGGAGCCGGGCCGGCGGACACCGAGAACATCGTCAACGAGCCGATGCGCATCGCCACCTTGGCGGTCTCGGTGATCCTGGTCGAGCAGAAGGGCGGTCCTATTCGAGTGAGCCTCCGCAGCAAACCACCACTGGACGACGGCGCACCCGACATTGATGTGTCCGCTGTAGCCAACGAGTTCGGCGGCGGTGGCCATCGCCGGGCGGCGGCAGCGCGGATCGAGGGTTCGCTTGCAGATGTGAAACACAAAGTCACGCAGGTGCTCGCCCGTCTGCTGAATGCATGATCTCCGACCGCCATTGCGCACCCGTGCGCGGCTTCTCTAATCTAAGAACCGGTTGTGAACCCAGGGCGAACGCCATGGGTGTGGCATTTCTCATTGACTTTGCGCGCCCGATTGTGGATAATGCCATTGACCGTGTGTCAGCCTCGGAGAGGTTCACCCGCCCGTGGAACGGGGACCGCCTTCTCATCAGCCTGACCGCAAACTCGGCAGACCCGCGCCGACGGGGTGCCCTCACCTTGGGGAGTAGGAAAGTGCTGAACACGCTACGATCACGGCTTCTCATCACGTTCCTGGGACTGTTCGCAGCCCCCGGCTTCGCTCAGAACACACCGGACCTGCAAACGGACGAGTTTGCCCCGTACACGCTCGACAGCGGGAAGCTCGGCACCACCGAACGGGACGCCTCGGTCGTCTTCGAAGAGACGATCACGGTGCGCGACGCGGTGCGAATGCGTCTCTACTTCTCCGAGGTCGAACTGCGTCCGGGCTCGTCCGTTCGAATGACCTCGATGCTCGACGGGGGGACTCAGGAACTCGACGGCGATGGCCTTACCATGTGGAACTACACGTCGGCCTACTTCAACGGCGGATCGGTTCACCTGGAGCTGATCGCCGCCCCGAAATCGGTCGATAACCGGATCGCTTTCGACCGGGTTGCCGTGAAGATCGTGCAGGCCGGACGGGGCGAACCCTGCAACGAAACCGACTGCGGGATATGCGGCGGCGTTGACGATCGTGTGCCGTCGTTCGAGCTATGGGCGGGCCGGTTGATGCCCACCGGTTGCACGGCGTCGATCTACAATACCGCCAGTAGCGCCGTCACCGCAGGACACTGTTCCGCATGCGACCTTGACCAGATACTTCAGTTCAATGTCCCGCTGTCCGACCCGGGGTCCTGCTCCATGAACGCGCCGGGTCCCGAACACCAGTTTCCCATTACCGGTCACCTGTGCCGGTGGTCCAGGGTCGAGCCTCTGACGGACTGGTCGGTCATGACCGTCGGAACCAACCACCTGGGCGAGACCCCGTATGAGCGCTACGGCGTCTATCGTCCGATCGCGAGCGTTCCGGCAGGTCAGGGAGACCCCGTCGAAGTCTTCGGCTACGGCATGGACAACGACGACAGAGACCGGAGTCAAACGCAACAGCACAGCACCGGACACTTGTTCCATCTCGATATTCACGATTACTATTGCTGGGTGGACATCATGAACGGCAACTCCGGTTCCGCACTGCTTCACGACGGCGAGATCATCGGGGTCGTGTCGGTGTGCAGTAACGCCAAAGAGTGCTGGAACCGGTTTTCGCGGATCGACGCTCCGGAGTTTGCGGCCGCACGTGCGTCAATGAACTTCTCCCACTTCGCCGGTTGCATGAGCGGACCTGGGCAGCCTCTGGCACCGGCGTGCGAACCGGCGGATATCGACGCTGACAATGACGTGGACATGGCCGACTTCGCCGCCGTTCAGAGCATATCCGGCTGTGAATCATGCCCACCCGGGTAGCTCAAGAACCGGTTCAACGCCGTTGGGAACGCCGCAGCGCATCACTCCGTTGCGTCGAGGATCCACTCATCACCATCGGCGGTGAGGCTGACTCGGCCCGCGACCCGCGCGCCGCTGAGGCGAGCCGCCACCAGCCCATGTTCATTCGTCTCTATTTCACAGGCCCCGCGGTCCACACGCCTGACATGCCCGCGATTCCCACTGACGGCTCCCTCGTAGTCGAGATAGGCCTTCCGGTGGTCGCCGATCCGCTTGGCGGGAATCGGCAGGCTCGCCATGGATTTCGGCTCACGCAGCAGCTGCCACGTGAAAAGGGCTGTATCGCCTTCGAGCATCAGGTCCCAGTGCTCGCCATCGGCGAGGATATGATGTAAAATCACGAAACGTCGAGGCATCATGCGAACCTTGGCCGACCGATGGCGCGGCGGCTACGGGGAGCGAATAATCACAATGCTGCGAGGTGCTCAACCATGAACAACCCGCAAAGGACTGCACGGCAGGGCGCGGCGATCGTCGCCGCCTCTGTTGTTCTGGCAGCGCTGACGGGCTGCGGACCGAATTATCGCGACCTCCGGCTCGACGGTCAAAGAGCCATGCTCCGGGCCGACTACATGCCCGCGCGCTACTTCTTCGAAGAGGCCGACAAGGTCGCTCGAAACCGACCGGAGAACCTCCACGACCTCGGGTTCTGCAGCTTCATGCTTGCCAAGGAGCTGTTTGACCAGAGTAACCGGGCAGCCGCCCTGCGAGAACTCGACCTGGCCCTCGAATTCTATACCCGGGCGATCGACTCGCATCCCGGGCACTACGCAGCCACCGTCGGCAAGAACCTCGCGCTCGAACTGAAGGGACGTCCCGACCAGGCCCTCGCCCACGCCGAGTGGGCGGCCAAGATCATCGGGCCGGCCGCGAGGCAACATCTATTCCTGGCGGAAGAACTGGAAGAGCGGGGTGACCTCGACGCCGCACTCCTGCGGTACCGCCAGGCCGTCGCCATCGAGCCCGGAAGCGCCACCGCCCACGTCGAAATCGCCAAGTTCCTGCTACGCCATCAGAACGAGGAAGCGGCCGTCTGGCACCTTCAGAAGGCCTACCGCATTAACCCGCGGGACCAGTGGGTCGCCGGCGAACTGACCTCCCGGGGCAAACTGCCCCCGCTGGCCCGGACCGAGCGACAGACGCCCTAGGCCTGCCTCTCAGCCGCTCCGGACCGTGAAATCGCGGTTCTTGGCCCGAAAACGGGGCTTGATGATGGGCGCATTCTGGATAGACTAAAGGGCTCGACAGATTTTTGCGCTCGATAGGCAGGATAGCTATGAAGAAGGGCATTCATCCGGAATACGTCGACTGCACCGTCAAGTGCGGTTGCGGTACCACGTGGCAGACGCGGAGCACCATCACCGAGATCAAGGTCGAGGTGTGCTCGTCGTGCCATCCATTCTATACCGGACGCGGCGACCGACTCGTCGACGCGATGGGGCGGGTCGACCGCTTCACGAAGAAGTTCGGTGGCGACTACTTCAAGCAGACCGCCAAGAAAGACCGCTCCAAGCGCCGTTAGCTCGGCGATCGAACATACATAAGCCACGCGCCGGACGTTACCGAACGTGCTGCGCGTGGTTTTTTCATGGGTGGAACCTTACCAGGCCCCGGCGCTACGGCACGCGCAAACGCCGATGGCTACCACACCGATCACACGATACACTCAGATTGCCAGGGATGGACGGCCATGTCGAACAACGTTGACGAGAGACTCATCGCGAAGCTGCAGGAACTGTCCGAGCGATCGGACGACCTTAACCGGCAACTGCTTGAGCAGGACGTGGCGGGCAACGCCAACCTGCGCCGCCCCATCGACCAGGAACTGGGCCGTCTCCGCCGGCTGACCGTGCCGTATCACGAGTTTCGCAAGGTCCGTGATGAGCTGCAGGAGGCCCGTGACATCGTCGAAGACAAGTCGCAGGACCCCGACATGCGCGAGCTCGCGGAAGCCGAGATCGGCGAGTTGGTGACGCGTCACGACGGATTGCTCGACGGACTCAAGGCGGCCATCGTTACCGATGACGACGCCGCGATCAATTCCGTGATCATCGAGATTCGCGCGGGGACCGGCGGCGACGAGGCGGCTCTGTTCGCCCGCGATCTCTACGAGATGTATCGCCGATTCTGCGAGAAGAAGGGCCTCACCGTCGAAACGCTGGACGCCAGCGGTTCGGACATGGGCGGCATGAAGGAGGTCATCCTCAACGTCAAAGGTCCCGACGTCTACCGCCTGCTCGGCTACGAAGGCGGAGGCCACCGCGTGCAGCGCGTGCCCGAGACCGAAGCCCAGGGGCGCGTACACACGTCAGCGGCCACCGTCGCGGTGCTGGCCGAGCCCGAGAAGATCAACATTAACATCAACTGGGACACCGATGTCGAGGAGTTCGTCTCCCGCTCCGGCGGACCCGGCGGGCAGAACGTCAACAAGGTCTCGTCCGCGATCCGCCTGGTCCACAAGGAAACGGGTATCACCGTCTCGATGCGAGACGAGAAGAGCCAACACAAGAACCGCGCCAAAGGCCGGCGGATCCTCCTGTCGAGGGTCTATGACCATCATCTCCGCGAGAGTTCAGCACAGCGCGACAGCGCGCGCAAAACGATGATCGGCAGCGGCGACCGGTCGCAACGAATCCGCACCTACAACTTCCCGCAAAACCGACTGACCGACCACCGTATCGGTCTGACCCTCTACAGCCTCGATAAGGCCATGCAGGGCGAACTGGACGACCTGGTCGAGGCGCTCCAAACCCACGACAAAGAGCAGCGGCTGAAGGATCTGTAGCCGTCAGCCATCAGCTATTAGCCGTCAGCTCTCAGCCATAAGCGGGGGCTCGTGAAGAGCTTGGTGTGCCATTGTCGGTATTTCCGACAGAACCGGATGGGTGGCATGGGCCCCGGCGCGCCGGGATTTTCCCGTGTCTTACGGAAACAGGCGACCGCTGTCCGGGGCCGCGACGGCCGGGCCCGGCGCCGGGTGCCACCGGCGGCAAGCAACCAGTGCCGAGCCGGTGCCCACGATCGCCAGCGGCCTGTCCTTGCCGCTCGGTGTCGAAGGAATGGACGCCTAGATCACCAGCTGCAAGACGACCAGCACGAAGGCGGCTGCACTCCCGCCGATCAGGCATCCGTAGAGAAACTTGCCGACTTCGAAGTCGCTCCCTCGCGTTTCGGAGAACGCGGTAACGTCCTGGCTTCCCCACCGTACGGTATCGTCGCTCTTGGCGGTTGATTGTCGTGGGTCGTGACGCCCGCCGTCGTGTGACTGCTCCGATTTGGCAACCGTCGGTGCAGCCTCAGCCGCCGCGGTCTTGGGTTCGTCCCGTGTCTCCTCGAGGGGTAATTCCATTTGTGCGCCGGACTCGACCATCGTTTCGACAAGGCCGCCGGCCACCGTCGGCAGAAAGTCGCTGCGACCCCTTATCGGGATGTCACGAGCCGGTTCGTCTTCCGGCTCGAGGTACTCTTCAATGAGATGCTGCGTGTGGAGACGATCCGCCCGATTGCGATGGCGAACCCTTCGGGACTGCCCCGCCAATCCACCGTACGTTCCGTTGTTCATCGCTTGCTCTCCAACAGGAATCCTGACGTGTTGATGCATCCGTGCCCCACCGGAACCGGCACCGTTCGTGTTATCGGTTGACCAACGAAAAACTCAGAAGTCGATTCGCCGCGGCCTGATCGACCGGAGTCTCGGTAGCAGCGCGCAGAGCGGCGTGCGCCATTCTGGGTGGTTTGGGTGGTGTGGGGCGAGTGCGGCTAGGCCGTGGCCTCAGCAGGTTCCGGGGAAGACGGCGCAGCCTGCTGATCCGGCTTGTCGGTCGACGTGCCCAGGTGCTCAGCGACAGCCGCGGGGACGCCGTCCTCGTAACTGACCGTCGGCGACCAGCCGAGTTCCTTCTTGATCTTGTCGCACTCGAAGAAGCAAAGCCGGCCTATGAGCCACACCGCGTACCGCGTCACCAGCGGCGGGTTCTTCGTCCTGAAGAAGTGCCCGAAGCACTCCATGACGAACGCCGCGCCATAGGCGACGCCGTAGGGGACGGTCTTTTTGATCGGGGGTTCGCCGATCGCCTCGGCGACCATGTTGAAGTACTGCCGCTGGGTCAGGATGCCGTCGTGACAGATGTTGTAGGCCTGCCCGACGGCCTTGTCGCTGTGAGCGGCCATGATGGCGCCCTCGGCTACGTTACCCGCATGAACGACGTTGAGCCGGTTGCCGCCCCCGCCGATGAGCTTGACTTTGCCCTGGCGGATTCGCGTAATCAGCCTCGGCAGCGTCGCCCGGTCCCGCGGACCGTAGAGCCAACTCGGGCGGATGATGGTCACCGGAAGGCGGCCCGACTCGTGCATCTTCCAGACGAGCTTGTCCGCCTCCACCTTGGCCCGGCTGTAGTAGCTCCATTTGTGCAGCTTAACGCCCGGAGGAGCCGTCTCGTCGAGCACCAAGCCCGCCTCGTTGGGGTGGCCGTAAGTGCTGATCGAGCTGGTGTGTACAAATCGGCGTACACCGGCGTCGGCGGCGGCGTCCAGCAGATTCTGCGTGCCGTGGATCGAAATCTGTACGAATTCCGGCCATGGACCCCAGTCACCCACCCTGGCGGCTGCGTGGTAGACGGTGTCGACACCCTCGCAGGCTCGGCGAAGTGATTCGCGGTCGGTCACGTCCCCGTTGACGATCTCGGCACCCAGGCTCTTCAGGAAGGCCGTGTCGCTGCCGATGCGACATAGGGCACGGATCGGGAAACCCTGCCGGTGGAGTTGCTCGGCGAAGTGGCTTCCGAGTAGCCCGGTGCCGCCGGTGACAAGGGCGAGGTTCTTGTTTTTGTTTGGCTCGCTCATGATGGGCGGTAGGATAGTGGTGGCGGCGGACCTTGCCAAGGCGGGGTTGCCCCCTAGGCTGGAAAAGACCGCGTGGAATGACATCGCATTCGATTGGCGCGTTTCAGGTCCCGCCCCGTCGCACGTAGACGGGGCCGGCAGGAGGACATGGCTGTGGGTGAAAATCTCTACTGCATTCGTCGGACGGCCACGGTCGAGGAGGCGGACGTAATCGTGGCGTGGTTGGAGGATCAGGGCGTCGAGGCGACTGTCATGGACCGCGACAACCCCGGCGTATTCGCCTTCGGCCTGACTGACGCCGAGGGTGTGGCCATCTGTGTCGCGGATGAGGCGGTCGCCGAGAAGGGCAAGACGCTGCTCGTCGAGCACGACCGGCAGCGCGACCTCGCCATGGTGAACGCTGCGACCACTGACGACATCGAGGTCAAGTGCGACGCGTGCGGGCAGGTCAGTGCCTTTGCCGCGGAACTCGCCGGCACGACGCAGCAATGCGTTGGGTGCAACGAGTACGTCGACGTGCCCGGCGGAGTCGAGGCGTCGGAGGCGGACTAACGTTCCCTACGGCTTGCAGCCTGTGATGATGCTGAGGATATCTCCGCGAACGTGGACGACCGGCGGCTGATCCGATTTCAGGGCATCGTCTAGGCCGGGATCCAGTCCTACCTTGCGAACCTGCGCCATGACGTGAACCCGCGCACTGCGCTTACACCCGATCAATTCGTCTCGCAGATCACCGGTGAAGTGGAGAACGGCGGTCGCGACGATGCGGCTGGAGGCTGCCGCGCGATGGTCGGCGATGAGCCTGAAGCCGTCGGGCCCCGCCTCCTCGATATCCTTCACCTCCAGGTGGATCTGGAACTGCTTCCCGACGAACAGGCGTTCGATACCGGATGCCGTCTTTTCCCGCAGCAACCGGCGACCGATCGAAGTCAGGTCATCGGCGCTAGTGACGTAGTTGTTGATGAGCTTTTTGTACTCGAGAGTCAGCTCGTCGTCCGGAAGGATGGTGGGGCCGGCGGCGGTCGCACCCGCTTTCGGCATGGGCAACACGCTGTCATCTTTGGGTCCCGTGCCCGTTTGCATCAGGTACTCCCAGGTCGCCTTGATTTGCTCTCGGGCGACATGGCGCTCCCGCGCGAAGTCGTTGATGGTCGTGTCGGCTGCCTGCGTTGTGAGTTCGAGGTCGCTGTGCATCCTGCTGATCCGCTTGCGGAGCTTGTCTCGGACTGCGTCCTGCGCTCCCGCGCGTGACCGCGACTGCTGTGGGGTTTTCGCTCTGCTCGACTTGCGCCGCAATCTGTCGAGTTCATCGTTGAGCCGCCGGATGTCCTTCCGGTGTATGACGTGTGCCTGCGGAATGCGTTTCACGATCGCCTGCGTGTCTTTGGCCATCTTGACGCAGGTGGCGACGCTCGCGAGCGCCTCCTTGAGTACGGCCGCCACTTCTTCTCTGCCTTCGGGCGGGTAGAGCGCATAGTCCTTCAGGGAGTTGCAGCCCTTCTTGGTCTTCGTGAGCTTCTTATAGTCGTGGTCTCGGGTGATGGATAGGAACGCTGCCGTATACCGCGCCCATCGGTCGACGAAGCTGCCGGACGATGGCGCCTCCAGCCACAGGTTCGACCGCAGGCTACCGTAGTAGCCGCGCCAGACGACGAAGAACTCACGCTGACTCGGTTCACTCGCCTTCAGCGGTGGCTCGACGATCTTGCGCCACGCCTCGAACATCCTCTGGATTTCCACGTCGGTGAGGTTCGATTCGTAGACCCACTTCTTGACTTCCGCTCGCGAGAAGATCTGAGACTCACCATCCTCCGTGACCAGCGTGTAAGTGTATTCGCCGTCGATCTTCTCCTTGGTGACTTTGCCCGACAATACCTCGCCGCTCTTGAGGTGGAGCTTGTCCGCCCGAACCGACGCGATAGCGCCGAGCCATACGACGACACAGAGAGCCACGATCCGAATGTGCATCACGTTTCTCCTCGAATTGAGCCGTCTGCCTGTCACGCCGGCTCGAGGCCGTGCGGACTGCCGAGTCGACCTGGATTGTAACGGGCGATCCCGGCTGCTGCAACGGCTACCCATGGCGGGCAGCCGTGATTCCGACAGGGGGTCCGGGGCGGCGAAACCGCGCATAACCCTTTATTTCCTGAACGAGTGGACGTGGTGGGGGAGGCAAAAAAAAACGCGCCGCACGATAGACCGTGCGGCGCGTCGCAGTTGCGTGTCGTGAGTTCGGCGAGCTTGCGAGGCCGTCGCCGGCTGTGTTGCCGACTCAGGGCTCGTCCGATTCCTCTTCCGGCTCGTTGTCGTCATCGCCGCGTTCGGCTTCCTTCTCCCGCATGCCCTGGATGTCCGTGTCTTCGATTCGGAAACCGTACTCGCGCAGTTTGAGCCTGAATTCCCAGTACTTCTCCATGGTCTGCTCTCTGTGCTCGTTCAGCTCCTGGACCTCGCGCGAACCGCCGACGTTGCGACGGTTGTTGCCGCGGCGGTTGTTCTGCCCCCCGCCGCGGACACCCTGTTCTTCGAGTGCCTGGTCGATGCGTCGTATCTCCTTCACGGCGGCGTCGCGACCCAGCTTCCAGAGCCGGACCATTTCGTCTTCCGCTACCGTGCCGGCAAAGACAGCCGCCACACGCATGTCGGCTTCGTGTTTCTTGGCGGCGCTGAGACATCGGAAGTACTCGCCCCGGTTCTTGCCTTCGAGCCTCTTGTTGTCGCTCACGACATCGCGGACCTTGGCGATGTGCTCGAGACTGAGTGCCTCGCCGGCGGCCATGAAGGTGCGCTTGTCACTGAGTGACTTGCCTTCGTACTCGTACCCGTCGTATCGCTTGACTAGTGCCGAGCAGGCCGTCGCGAATGCGCTGATATTGAGGTCGTCGGATGTTCTCGCTTTGCGGAAGAACTTCGCCGCGGCCGGTCCGTCCCCGTCACGCAGCGCGGTGTACGCACGCAGCAGCTTGAACGCGTCTTTCTCGGGGATCGTGCGCTGGCGGAACGCCTTGGTGTCGCTCATGACCTTCTCGACCTTCGCTCGCGCTCCGGCGGCGTCGCCCTTGACCTCGAGCAACTCGACGATGCTCCGCACTTCCCGCCCGGCCGACGCCAGCACGCCGTCGATGTCGAGTCCCGCCACCCGGTCCTCCCGGTAGGTGAGCGGTTCGATCAGGGCCGTGGTGACTTCGTTCAGACCGAACTCGATCGGCGTCCGCGTCGCGGCGATGATGGCCTTGAACTTCTGGTCGCCGAACTCGCCGGTCATGCGCCGGCCGTCCTTGAGAATGACGAAAGGCTCGTCGTCTTCGTTCCTGTCCACGCGGGCGATGTCTTCGAGCTTCAGGTCGATGTCACCAATCTTGGTCTTGAACTTCACCGCGCCCTCGACCTCGGCGAGTCGCAGGTGAGTCAGATCCGAATCGAGGATGATCGTGTCACCCTTGTAGGGCCGGACATTGCGCTCGCCGGTACGGAAGCCCACCACCTGGACATCGTCGAAAGCCTGCTCCATCTCGGCGCCGCCGATCGGCGCGAACTTGAAATTCGACCCGGAATCGTCAGCCGCGATGCGGTTGCCGCCTTCCAGGAAGAGGTGAGCACCCTCTTCGTTATTCATGACGTAAGCGACGGCGGAGGCCGAGACGGTGAGCTTGCCGAGCGGCGAGTTCCACGTGATCGTGTCCGTCTTGACGCTTCCGTAGATCCGATCGCCGTCATCGTAGTGAAGCACATCGTCTCGTTCGCGGCGCTTGAACTCGGGGATGTCCATGTGCCCGTCTTCTTCGGTGAGCATCTCCATAAACGGCGTGACATCCGATGCGTCCGGCATCTTACCCAGCACGAATCCGTTGCGGATCATTTCGCCGCTCAGGGCGGCGGGTACCAGGGCGCTGTACTTGGCTCCGCCCGAATCCTCTCGACCTTCCGGCGCCTTCATGAGCGTCACCGTGCCGACGAGGTAACCATCGAGGTTGACCATCGGCCCACCGCTATTGCCGGGGCGCGCGATGACGTCGGTGTAGACCATCCGAATCCGTCCGCCCGGCGTATAGGGAATGCCGAGGACGTGTCCCTCAGTGATGGACACTTCCGGGTGCTTGTCCTTGACGGTCTTCTGTCCATCGCCGCCCGGGAAGCCGAGGGCGAAGACCTTCAACCTTTCCTTGAGCCGCGTATCGGGCATGAGTCGAAGGTAGTTCGGCGACTCGAGCTTCTCGCCGTCCTCGGTGAATGCCTGAAGAATCGCCTGATCGGCGGTTTCGTTCTGGTACAGGACCTCCGCGTCGAACGTCTTCTCGTCGTCCGTGCCGGAGTCGGTGATGACTGTCCAAGTCGTCTTACCCTCGTTATAGGCTCCGCGGTTCTTCTCCCAGTAGCTCTTCCCGTGCTCCGGGTCGACCACGTGGTTGTTCGAGATCAGCAGGCCTGTGCTGTTGATGAAGAAGCCCGATCCCGAGCCTTGGGGCTTGTCGCCCTTGCCCTGCTCCGATCTGGCGGTGAAGACCATGACGGTGGCGTTCTTGACGCGCTCCTCCGTGTCGGGCTTCATGTCTTGCGCGGTCGCCGGGAGCGCCAGCACACTCGCCAGGAGGACGACCGGAAGCAGCCGGCTCAGGCCCGGAAAGAGCGTCCGTTCCATGCGAAGGCATGCCCGTCGGTTCCGCGTGGCTGTCTCGTACCTGTTCATGATTGCCATCCCCAAATGGTTCGCACCCGCAACGATGTCCTGGAAGTCACTCTTCAAACAAGAACCGTACTTATCAATCGGATATTCCGTGCCCCGGCGCCTGTGCCCGGCGTGTGTCCGGATGGAACTAGCAGGAAATCCAGCGCGGTCCGAACGGAATACGCGCACACACCACCCTTAGAGTCGGGGGCAATAACGGCTCCTTTATCTATTGATCGTAGCGTCTATGATTCGCTTCTGTCAATCAAACACCCGGTTTCAGGCGTAGATCAGACGCCAAAACCGGCCATGGCGCCGGGCCGATTCCCGACAGGAGGACCCACGATGGCCGACATGTCACCCGCCCCACGCAGCCCCGCCGAGGAGACTTGGCGAGTATTCAGGATTATGTCGGAATTTGTCGACGGCTTCGAGACGATGTCGGCGATTCAGCCCGCCGTCTCGGTTTTCGGGTCGTCGCGGACCGACCCGTCCGACCCCTACTACGGCATGGCGGAGCAACTCGCCGGTGAACTCGTCCGGGACGGTTTTGCCGTCATCACCGGCGGCGGCCCCGGGATCATGGAGGCCGCCAACAAGGGAGCCGCCCAAGCGGGCGGGCAGAGCGTGGGTCTCAATATCTTCCTCCCGGAGGAACAGGTCGCCAATCCATACCAGACGGTGTCGCTCGACTTCCGCTATTTCTTCTGCCGCAAGGTGATGTTCGTGAAGTACGCCGTCGCGTTCGTCTGCTTCCCCGGCGGATTCGGCACGATGGATGAGTTCTTCGAGTCGATGACGCTCATCCAGACGCACAAGGTCGACCCGTTTCCCGTCGTACTTGTGGGCAGCGAGTTCTGGTCGCCTCTGGTCGATTGGATGCGCGCGGCACAACTTGAACAACACGGCTACATCAGCGCGGGCGACCTCGACCTTTTCGAAGTGACCGACGACGTGGCAGCCGCCGCGGCGCACATCGGGCAGCGCTACCGGGCGTCGGGAGGAACCGGAGAAACCCGGGACCCGGTGCGGAGGATGACCGCCGAAGGCACCTACACCGGGCGTGAGCCGCAACGACCGCGCGGTCAAGGCCCGTTCGACGACCTGCTGCGCTGAGGCCGCGCAGCCATCCACCGACGGCCGCACGGCGGCCATTCGATCTCGCGCGGCTGCAACGAGCACCGGAGAATTCGCGGTGCCTTATCGGTCCTTGTTGTTGTGTTGGACCTCGTGAATGCCTAGAATATAGAGAAGAAACGCAGGTTGCCCCAAGAGACTTCCGTTCATAAGGAGGGCCTGTCTTCGCGGCGTTTGCTACAGCTCAGTCTAGAACCCACCTCGATGGAAGTGTTCTGCTCCTCAACGCACACTACATGGCCTTGAGGGTTATCAGCGTACGGCGTGCGTTCAGCCTCCTGTTCAAACTCGATCGCCGGCACAATCCGATAGCCGAAGTCGTTGACGTGGAGGATGGCCGCTACGTTTCCTACAACTTCGCGGACTGGACTGAACTCAGCGCGTTCAAGCGCGAGTTCGAGGCGACCAAACACGACTGGGTGCGAACGGTTCGTTTCGATCTCGCCGTGCCGCGCATCGTGCGGGTGTTGACGTTCGCTAAGCTGCCGCGTCAGGAAGTCAAGTTCAACCGCCGT
Source organism: Phycisphaerae bacterium (assembly GCA_029260055.1). Lineage (GTDB taxonomy): Bacteria > Planctomycetota > Phycisphaerae > UBA1845 > UBA1845 > JADFOB01. Next base: position 28,670 of record JAJDDX010000085.1, on the reverse strand, counting down.
AACCTCTTCGCTCGCGACCACAACACGTGTCAGTATTGTGGCAAGCGCTTCAACACAGCCCAGCTCAGTTTGGACCACGTGATACCTCGTTCTCGTGGCGGGCCGACGACATGGGCGAATGTCGTGTGCGCCTGTGTGGAATGCAACGTCCGAAAAGGCGGGCGTACGCCGCGCGAGGCTCACTTGCGCCTCGTCAAGCACCCGGTCAAGCCTCGCCGCAACCCGGTCGTGACCGTCAAGCTCGCGGATCATCGCTATTCATCGTGGAGGCAGTTCCTCGATGAAGCGTATTGGGACGTCGAGCTGACATAGCTACGGCATTGCGTAACTCCATGCCACTTCACTCTTCCCGTTTCTGAGACGCTCGAACGTCCGAAAACCATACCGGCGTGCGCTTGGCGTGCTTGGTTTGACGTTTAGCCGGCGCGCGGGCTCTCCGATGAACCGAGCAACAGGATTCGGGCGTTCGCAGCGCTCGTTCTAGCGACGTGCGGGTACGGGAGTGGATCGCGCCTTGGGCCGTTCCCCCGTCGCTTAGGGACGAGGCGCGCGTGCGCGTACCAGGGATGAACCGCCTCGACTGGGGAACGGCGGATTGAGCACCTCAGACCTTACGGACGTGACCATTGTCGAGGACGACGGCGATCAGCGCAGGCTGATAGCTCGCGTTCTCGAGCGCGCGGGATGTACCACATCCGTGGCGCGCACCATGCAGGAGGGGCTCCAATGCGTCATGAACCACCAGTCTCGCGTGGTCGTGTGCGACTACGAGCTCCCGGACGGTGACGGCGTCCAGCTCTTTCGCGCGATCCGAAAGAACGCCGACCTCGCGGGCACCTACTGCATCCTGGTCAGCGCGACAGCCGGCAGCGATCTCGCCACCCACGCGCTGGATGCCGTGGCCGACGACTACCTTCAAAAGCCGATCCCCCTGCGTGAGCTGGCCGCCCGCGTCCGCGTGGGAATTCGAATGTGGACGATGCACGACCAGTTGCGTCGCGCAGCCACCACCGACACGCTGACGGGTCTGGCCAACCACGGGCAGTTCCACCGGGTGCTCGAGTCGGAGATGGGTCGATCGAGGCGTTACGGGCATCCCCTCGCCCTGATCATGCTCGATCTCGATTTCTTCAAAGCGGTCAACGACACGTTCGGGCACCTGACCGGCAATCAGGTCCTGGAGGAACTCGCGACGATCCTGACGGAGGGCGTTCGGGACGTGGATACCGTCGGACGGCTCGGCGGCGAGGAGTTCGGCATCGTCCTTCCGGTCGCGCGAACGTCTGACGCCTTTCAGGTGGCTGAGCGAATCCGAACGAGGTTGCCCAAATCGCTCTCCATTCGACACGAACATAACCAGGACGTGACCGCTTCGTTCGGCATTGCGGATTCGGAGGACCCGCGCGTGACCACCGCCGCTGATCTCGTCGACCTGGCCGATCGAGCGCTCTACGTGGCCAAGCGTCGTGGGCGGAACAGGACAGCCATGGCGTGCGACCTGTCGGATCGAGCCGACGTGGAGGCGACGATCGAGACGGATGAAGTCGAGTGGCTGCGTCGACGGCTGGCCGTCCTCAGTGCGCGCGTGCGTGATGTGTACGTGCAGAGTGTCGCGACGCTGCTCAAGGCGCTGGATGAGAAGGACCCACACGCCGCGCGGCACTCGATGAACGTGGCGTTCTACGCCGAAGAGGTGGCCGGGCAAATCGGATGTAGCCGCGCGTTGCGTAAGAGCGTCTACAATGCCGCGCTACTGCACGATATCGGCAAGGTTGGCGTACCGGACACGATTCTGACCAAACGTACCCCGCTGACACCGCTCGAACAGATGGTCATCGAACAGGTGCCGCTCATCGGCACGCGCATCGTCGACCACATGCGCATCCTCGAATCCGAAATCCAGATCATCCGCCATCAGCGCGAGTACTTCGACGGTTCCGGCGTGCCGGCGGGCCTCAAGGACGATCAGATCCCCATCGGCTCCAGGATCCTCCTGGCGGCTGACGCCTTCGACGCCATGACGACCGACCGGGTCTATCGTGCCCGCAAGCCCGTCGAAGAGGCGCTCTCGGAGTTGGATCGTCTCGGCGGGACGCAATTTGACCCGACGGTCGTGGGCGCGCTCACCGAGTGCTTCGCCCAGAACCGAGCAGCCTGGGAGGAGCGGATTAGCGGCACGCTTCGAGCCGCCCGCCTGCCGAGCGATGAAGGCCTGAACCTCGCCGCCGATGGCTTCGTGCCGAGCAGTTCCTGACCGGACAAGCCGGCCTGCCACCCTTCAACTCCCGATCGCGAACCGCGCATGCACCAGCACCGCTTGACGCACGCGCCGTCCGTGCGGATAACAGGGTCGATCATGGAGGATCGAGGCCATCTCACGACCGAACAGCGCCATCCCCACTCGATGTCCCTCGACGTCCTTTCCACCGCCGAGGCCTTTGACCTGATCAACAGCGAAGACGCGACCATCGCGGCGGCCATCGCCGATGCGCGGACCGACATTTGCCACGCGGTCGATCTCGTCGTGGAGTCGTTTCGAGCCGGCGGGCGGCTGATCTACGTCGGGGCCGGTACCAGTGGGCGGCTCGGCATGCTGGACGCAGCCGAATGCCCACCAACTTTCCTGACCGACCCGGGCATGGTACGCGGCATTATCGCCGGCGGCCTCGAGGCCATGACGCGCAGCATCGAAGGCGCCGAGGATCATCCCGATGGCGGAGCCACTGCGGTCGATCAACTCGACGTCGGACCCAAAGATGTCGTATTCGGCATTGCGACCGGCGGCACCACACCCTTCGTACACGGGGCATTGCGCCGCGCGCGGCAACTGGGCGCCAAGACGGTTTTTTTTGCTTGCGTGCCGCAGGCGGAAGTGACCGATGATGCCGATGTGTCGATCCGCGTCGTCACGGGTCCGGAGGTGCTCACCGGCAGTACGCGCATGCGCGCGGGCACGGCGACCAAGATGGTGCTCAACACCGTGACCACGATCGCCATGGTGCGCATCGGTAAGGTCTACGAGAATCTGATGGTCGACGTGAACACGGCGGCCAACGCCAAACTCGTCGACCGAGGCGTCCGCATGATCGGCATGATCACCGGCGAGTCACGCGAGGTATGCCGCAGCTTGCTCGACACGTCCGGTGGGCGGGTCAAGACGGCGCTGGTCATGCACACGCGCGGTGTGGACCGCGCCGCCGCCGAAGCCTTGCTCGACACGGCCGGCGGCCACGTCGCCACGGTATTGCAGGACGAAAAGGAACTGGAGCGATAGGCACAGGTGCTCGATCACCACGGCCCGCCGCTGAGCGGACCCGCGGAACGGACGCCGCTGGATCGAAGGGACTTAACGGATGACTTGTTCGGCCGCGACTCGAAAGACGGGGCGCCTTCTTAGCAGCGCACTTCTCGCGATCACCGGCGCTGTCGCCCTGACCGGTTGCCAACTCGGTGACAAGAGTGCCGCGTGGGGGCCGCAGGGCGCCGGCCCGATCCGCGCGATCTGGGTGACGCGGTGGGACTATAAGTCTCAGCGCGACATTACGGAGATCATGGACAACTGCCGGTCCGCCGGCTTCAACACCGTGCTCTTCCAGGTCCGTGGAAACGGTACCGTCGCGTACCGATCACGCATCGAGCCATGGGCCAAGGAGTTCGGCGGGCGCGATCCGGGATTCGATCCGCTCGCGGTCGCCTGCGGCGAAGCACACAAACGCGGCCTGGACCTGCACGCGTGGGTCAACGTCATGCCGGGCTGGCGAGGCAAGCAGCCGCCGAGTCACCCGCGACAGCTCTACAACGCGCGGCCCGACTGGTTCTGGCGCGATGCATCCGGACGGCGACAGCCGCTCGGGTGGTACAACAGCCTCAACCCGTGCTATCCAGAGGTCAGGCGCTATCTGTCCAACGTCATGCGCGAAATTGCCGGCAGGTACCCCGTCGACGGGATTCACATGGACTACATCCGTTTCCCGAACGAGTGGAACAACTCCTACCCGCAGGGCGCCAAGGTGCCCGATTATCCACGCGATCGACGCACCCTCGCGATGTTCCGCAAGGAGCGAGGCAAGACCCCGAACTCCGATCCCGCGGCGTGGGACGCCTGGCGAGCGGAGAAGGTCACGCAACTGGTTAAGGACATCCGTGCGGCTGTCAGGCGCGAGAAGGCCGGCATCGTACTTAGCGCGGCGGTTTCAGCCGATCCCGACCGCGCAAAGCGAGCGTACTTCCAGGACTCACGCGGCTGGATCGCACAGAATCTCCTCGACGCGGTCTACCCGATGAACTACGACGCCGACCTGGCGGGTTTCGGCCAAAAGCTGGCGCGGTGGTCGGAAATGAGATGCCGGATTCCCGTGGTCACCGGCATCATGTTCGACAAACGAGACAGTCGCTCCGTGAACGAGCAGGTGAACCGGTCCGCCAGAACCGGTTCGCACTTCGCGGCGTTTGCGTACAACTCGCTCTTTGAACGGCGCGACGCAGCGGGCCAGATCACGCGCGACGCGCAGAGCGCCTCGCGAGCGGAGTTGAGGCGAGCGGTGATCCCGCACGTGCGTCGACTCGCCGCCGCGGCCCAGCGACACGCCGCACGGTGACCCGGCGCGTTCGCGCGCAGAGACTCGATACCACCGGTGATCCGTGGCCATGACCGCAATCGGCGTCGATGTCGGTGCTACGACAACTCGCATCGGATTGATCGACGACGCGGGTGACACGGCCTCCGTTTCCCGGAGTCCTACCTCGCCCCACGTGACGGGAGTCGAACTGGTCGCGGCGATCGTTGGCGCGGCCGCCCGCATGAGCGGCTCATCCCCAGGCGATACACGGGTCCCGATCGGGATCGCGCTGCCCGGTATTCTCGATCCGCCGCGGCGGCGACTCCTCCGTGCCGTCAATCTTCCGCAACTCGAAGGCTTTCCCATTGCTGCCGACGTGGCTGATCAGGCGGGTTCGATCACCACGTGCGTTACCGACGCCGAAGCCGCCACGTGGGGCGAATTCAGCGCGGCCGAACCGCGGCCCGCCCGTTTCGCGCATCTCCGGATCGGCACCGGTGCGGCGTGCGGGCTCGTTATCGACGGGCACATGCCCGACATGGCGGCGGGGCGCACGAACCATCTCGAAGTGCTCGTAGTCGATACGAGTGACAAGGCGCGGCTGTGTCGTTGCGGTCGGCATGGTTGCCTGGAAACGGTCGCATCCGGTGCCGCATTGGCGCAGCGGTCCGTCGAGGCGGGATATTCCGGCGGGCTGGACGCCCTGCAGGCTGCCTGGCAACGAGCCGAACCGGTGGCCATCGAAGTCATCAACGAGGCACGCGCAGGCTTGGACACTGCCCTGCGAAACCTTCACGATCACTTCGGCCTTGATGCGATCTGCTTGGGCGGCGGCGTGGTGGCGCACTTGCCGTGCCTTGTCGACGCCGTCTTAGCTGATCCTCCACGGCCAGCCGGCTCCGGTTCGGCAGGCCGAACCATGTCATGCCTACCGGCCCGGCTTGGCGATGATGCGGGAGTCATCGGTGCGGCGCTGCTCGCTGCTTCCGCGTTGACCTGATTGAAGTGAGACTCGCCCGATCAGACCGGTTTTTTCCCGTGCAAGACCCGACTGAGCTGGTACAATCCGGGTTCTCGAATGGTCGTCGCCCCACGAGAAGTCAATCACACCATAGGCCGGAGGAGGAACGCGAAATGATGTTAGATCGTGCAAGCGCCGTTGTGTGCGCACGCATGAAGGCCCCACGCCGACGAGGTGCGGTCGCTGTAGTTTTGACTGCGCTCGCCCTGCCCGCCGCCCTCGCGGTTGCGGCTGAACCGGTACCCGCTTCGTCGCCACCCGCCGCGTCTCCGGTCGACGACAGCTCGTGGGACCAGGCACTCGAACCGGGTAGTTGGTGCGGCACCTTCGAACGCTACATCGCCAAGGGATACGGCGACGGCTCATCGGACGCTTTCGGCGGATGCCCGCTTGACGGGCAATGCGATGACGCCCCCGTGCGCGACGGTTTCATCCCGAACGGCTTCACACCGATGTCGACCTACAGCATACACATTCACGTGTTCTGCGCGTCCAACGGGACGAATTGCGCGGCGACACAGTCGACCGTCGACTGGCAGATGAACTCGCTCAACAGCGCCTACGACCCGTCCCGGATCGACTTCACCTACGAAACCTCCTTCCACAACAACTCGACGTTTCGGTTTTGGTCCTCGGGTGAGGAGAACGCGATGAAGTCGGCCTACGCCGACGCACCGAACGAAAAGCTGAACGTGTACGTCGTCTCCGTGAGCGGCGGTTACTCGTTCGGCACGTTCCCATGGGACTCAGATGCGACAGGCAACGGCGGCGGCATCGTGATGGACCAGGGCCACTTCTCCGTGGGACAGGATGTGCTGGCTCACGAGGCGGGCCATTGCCTCGGGCTATGGCACACCCATCACGGGGTGTCCGAGGTCAACCAGTGCAGCTCCTGTTATGAGCGGGCCGGAACCTCGGATGACAACGCCGGCGATCGCTGCTCCGACACCGACCCCACGCCGGTAAGCTATTCCTGCGGGGGACAGGGCGGGTCCGACCCGTGCAACGGTGTACCGTGGGGCGCCACCGATCCGCAGAACTACATGAGCTACGGCGGACCGGGTTGCTGGAACGAGTTCACGCCGCAACAGGCCGGCAGAGTCCATTGCTGGACGGACGACGTGCTTTCCGGCTGGCTCTTCGATCCGCTTTCGATCGCCACGCCGCAGCCCGAAGACAGCCTCGGTGCCATCTGCTCGTCCGACGCCCACTGCGCCAACACCGCGACTTGCGTCGGCGGCATCTGTTACGTGCCGAAGAACCGGTACGTGTCGATCGCGCCGAACCCGAGCAATGGCGGACGGCTGTCGGCGCGCCGTGTGCTGTTGGATCTCGGCGGTGGCACGACGGCCTTGCTGGGGTGGCTCGGTGAGCCCGTGGCGACGACCGTGGCGGGCGAAGTGGAGCCGAAACTCGTCGCTCCGATCGTGAACTTCTTCTCGCGTCACCTCCGGGATTGGAACGTCGACGATCAGGGCGTCCCGTTCGCGGATGCGACCGTCCATCTGGGTGATTGCCACATCTCGCCGGGGCAGACCTACATCATTCAGGCGATCATCCGGGAGGCGAATGTCGGCGACGAGGCGTCCTACTCGGATCCGCTCGTGCTGACGACGACGTCCTTCTACGGCGACGTGGTCGGCGAGTCGGTCGGCACGCCGCCCGACGGCAATCGGAATTTCAACGACATCGCCTCCGTCGTGCGCGGGTTCCAGAACATACAGACCGAGCCGAAGGTGTGGCTCGAACTGCAGGGTGGTACGGCGACGCCTGAGCTCCCCGACCTTACCGACATCGGCTTCTCGGATATCAACGCGGCTGTTGCCGGCTTCCAGGGCGGAACCTATCCGCATGCCGCGCCGTGCGATTGCCCCGGGGCCGTCTGTCCGTAAGGCGCATGATCGACATTGTGGTCGAGACTATGCCGAGCCGGTGACGTTCGCGTCGCCGGCTTGGCTTTTTTCTGCGCTAGCCATAGTCTTGGCGGGCGTTGCGGCTAGCGTGCCCCGGTGGTGCGCTCGGCTGATGACCATGCATAGCGAGGAACCGGCTGTGGACCACCTGCAAGACCTGTCACGTGACGAACTTCTGACACTGATCGACGTCTACGCCAAGAACTGGCTGGCGCTCGACGGCTGCTGGTTTCTCGCCGCGGAGGAGAAGTACGGACTCGAGACGGCGATGGAACTGGACGCCCGCTGCTGGGAGCGCTTTTCGCCGGCTGAGGCGAAGCGGATCATGCAGGCCTTCGATATTCCCGCTAGCGGCGGGCTCGACGCCCTCGAACGGGCGCTGAAATACCGTCTCTACGCAGCCGTCAACACGCAGCAGATCGAGCGGGTTGATCCGACAACCCTGGTGTACCGCATGCTCGATTGTCGCGTCCAGGCCGCCCGACAGCGTAAGGGGCTTGCCGATTTCCCGTGCAAATCAGTCGGCATCGTGGAGTACTCTAAATTCGCCGAGACCATCGATCCGCGGATCAAGACGCGCTGCCTTCAGTGTCCGCCGGACAAGGTCGACAACTCCGCCTGCGCGTGCGCCTGGCAGTTCACGATCTGATCACACCCGGCGGCTTTGCCGGAATCCTCTCGCAGGTTTCGCGCTGAAACGTTACAATCAGGATGCACACTTCGGTCTTTTATGCGCCGGGCCGGCTCTTTTTGAGAGGCATGGGACCATGGGCCAACAGGACGTCACACAGTTTGCCGACCCTGACCATCTGCGCGTCTTCATGAAAGACCTCCTCAACGATCTGCGCGCGCTGGAGCATATGCTCTCGGGCGGTTTGATCGAATCAGGTGTGCGGCGCATCGGGGCCGAACAGGAACTGGTGCTTGCCGACGCGCGGTGGCGCCCGGCGCCGGTGGCCGTCGACCTTCTCGAACGGCTCGACGATCCACTGTTCACGACCGAGCTGGCGGCCTTCAATCTCGAGTTCAACCTCGCCCCGCTGGTTTTCGAGGGCGATTGCCTCAGTCGCCTGGAACGAAGCTTCTCTGACGCGCTCCGGAAGGTGTGCCGCGTGGCTGAGGCGTCGGATACCAAGGTCCTGCTGACAGGAATCCTTCCGACGATACGCAAGTCCGACCTCGAGCTGAGCAACATGACTCCGGTGCCGCGTTACTTCGCTCTGAACGATGCGCTGCGTCGTCTTCGCGGGGATGCGTTTCACTTCAAGTTCAGCGGTGCGGACGAACTGCACGTCCGCCACGAATCGGTCATGCTCGAGGCGTGCAACACGAGTTGCCAGGTTCATTTCCAGGTCGGGCCCGAAGAGTTCGCGCGGTTCTACAACATCGCCCAAGCCGTCGCGGGCCCGGTGCTGGCGGCCGCCGCCAACTCGCCGCTACTCTTCGGGAAGCGCCTGTGGCGGGAGACGAGGATCGCACTGTTCCAGCAGGCCGTCGACACCCGCATGCCGGGCGATCAGCCACAGGAACGCCCAGGACGCGTCAGCTACGGCACCTCATGGGTCGACAAGTCCGTCGTCGAAATCCTGCGCGAGGATATCGCCAGATTCCGCGTCATCCTCGGCATGGAGACAGGGGACGATCCCTTCGAAGCGATCGAACGGGGCGAGGCACCTCGGCTCAGCGCCCTGCAACTGCACAACAGCACCGTCTACCGGTGGATGCGTCCGTGCTACGGTATCTGCGATGGGAAGGCGCACCTACGAATCGAAAACCGGGTGCTACCGGCCGGGCCGACCGTTGTCGACGAAGTCGCGAACGCGGCGTTCTGGTTCGGTTTGATCAGCGGGATTGCGCAGAAGTACGGCGACATCACCGAGGTGCTCGACTTCGACGTGGCTAAGGCGAACTTCATGGCGGCTGCGCGGTTGGGACTCAATGCGCAACTCGGTTGGACCGAGGATCAGACGATTCCCGCGGTCGAGCTGATCCGCGCGCAACTCCTGCCGCTTGCCCAATCCGGGCTGTCGACGGCGGGGATTTGCTCCGAGGACATCGACCGCTACCTCGGCATCATCGATCAGCGCGTGGCGTCGGGCCAGACCGGCGCCCAGTGGATGCTCGACTCGTACAACGGCATGAAGGGACGCGCGAGCCAGAGCGAGCGGCTGACCGCGCTGACGGCTGCGATGTGGGCCCGGCAGAACGAGGGCGAGCCTGTTCATACCTGGGAACCGGCAAGAATGGAGGAAGCCGGCGGCTGGCAGAAGAGCTACACGCAGGTCGACCAGTACATGCAGACCGATACATTCACCGTCCATGAGGACGAGGTCATCGACCTGGTCGCGAACCTGATGGACTGGGAAGGCATCCGCCATGTGATGGTCGAGGACGAGCAGAACCGCCTGGTGGGCGTCATCTCGTACCGCCGACTGCTTCGTTTCCTCGCGCACGATCTTCCTCACGGGAGGCACGACCCGGTTCCGGCGCGAGCGATCATGCAGCGCGAACCGATCACCGTCGCTCCCGATACACCGACGCTCGAGGCGATCAAGATCATGCGGAAAGACAAGGTCGCGTGCCTTCCGGTGGTCAAAGGAGAGCGCCTCGTCGGCGTCGTGACGGAACGGGACTTCATGGATGTCGCGGCCAACCTGCTCGAAACCCATCTGGAGGGGCATTGAGCGTGAGTGCGAGCCGAAAGGGGGAAGCCGCGGGGTTGCGGGAGGTCACACGTCTGATCGGCCATTACAGAGGCGCCGCGCCGGGGTCGATGTTGATTTGCGTGGCCGGGCTGCACGGTAACGAGCCGGCGGGAATCATAGCTCTGCAGAGGGTGTTCGATTGGCTGGACGCGACGAGGCCCGCCTTTCGCGGCGAGTGCATCGGGCTTGTCGGGAGCGTCAGCGCGGCGGCCCGCGGCGTTCGGTTTATCGATGAAGACATCAACCGGCTCTGGTTTGCCGACCGGATCGACGCGATTCGTGCCGGTACGCTCGATGGACAAGAAGCGAAAGAGCAGGAGGAACTGCTCGAGCACATTCTGGACGCGCTCGATCGATCCGCCGAGCCCGCGTCCCTGCTCGATCTGCACACCACATCGGGCTCGGCCGCCCCGTTCGCGATCATCGGTGACTCGCCCCGGAATCGCGCGCTGGCGGAGCACATTCCGGTACCTGTGGTCCTCGGCCTCGTGGGCGAGATCGCGGGCACGCTTACGGATTACGCTCACACGATGGGTGCCGCTACCCTGGCATTCGAGGGGGGACGTCATGATGACCCCGGTTCCGTCGACAGGCACGAGGCCGCGGTCCTTGCGGCGCTGGGCGCCGCGGGCAACCTCATCGAGGGGGATTCGCCGCAGGTCGAAGCGGCCCGTCTCACGCTCACCCGCGCGAGTACCGCGATTCCACGCTTCCTGGACGTGCGCTATCGCCATGAGATCGACGAGGCTGACGGCTTCTCGATGAGACCCGGGTTCGCCAGCTTCCAAGCCGTAGAAGCGGGACAACTTCTGGCACGTGATCGACACGGCGATATCGTCGCACCCGTCGGTGGACGCGTGCTCTTGCCTTTGTATCAGTCGCTCGGCACGGACGGTTTCTTCATCGTTCAGCCTGTCTAACCGGCCCGCGCCGGCGATACGTAAAGCCCACACACCCATCTTCAAGCAGGCTTTCATCATTTGTGGTTCCCGTGAGGTTCTCGGACTCTGCTTCTGCGGCGCGCCGGTTCGGAGCAGGGCTTGCGGGTGCCTCTGGATTGACCTTTGTGCCCGCGATTGAGTACAATAACTGCTTCATCGGGCATGCGGGGCCGGGCCGGCTTAACTCGCAAAACCAGGGGAACTTCGCACTGATGCTCCGGCTGCCAGTTACCAGCTTAGCGCGCGCTACGAGCCTCGCAATCTTGGCCGCGGTGTCGCTTATCCTCAGTGCGGAGGCGGCGCACGGCCATGTATTCGTGCCCGAGATGTTTCGCGAGGGTGGCTATCCACCGTACGAGGGCAGCGGCTGGGTCGCCAAGGTCTACCTCGATCTGCCGCTTCCCGATCCACCCGACGACCCCGCCGCCGCGGACCTCGGAACACTGAACCAGGCCGAGGATTACGCCGCGAAGGCGACGCCTGACTTCACCTTCCGTACCGACTGGATCGACTTCCCCGCCGGGCCGACCGCCGTCGACCTCGATACATCCTTTGCGACCATGGGCGACTTCCTGAACGACTACATCTACGACGTGTCCGATCCGTCGAAGCTCGATGCGCCGTTCGGTAGTTTCCTGATTCGCTTCGAAGGTTTTCTCAAGGTGACGTTCGAAGAGGACCTGACCTCGGGTATCGGGCTGCCGATCTGGGTCGATTTCGGCACGATCGGTTACGACGGCTTCAGGCTGGAAGTGGGGACCACGATCTACCGCTTCCCCAAGATGTTCATGATCGACGGCGAACCAACCTTCTTTTGGCGCGAGAACCCGATCTGCGAAGCGGCCGGCATGTTCCCGATCCGCGTGACCTACTACAACCGATACGACGCGGACCTCGAGCCAGATCCGCCGACGCAGCAGAACTACCACAACGAGTACGCCGGAATCGAGGTCTACACCTGGCACGGCAGCGAGTTGGCACTACCCACTGGCCAAAACATGGTCCACGCTCAGCGCGGCCCGGGGACGATCATCCCGCCGAGTGTCATCTATCAGGACGTTGACGTGCGACCGCTGGTGACCGGCGACTTCGACGCCGACGGCCAGGTGGATACGCACGACCTGCGCTGGTTCCAGACCTGTTTCACCGGATCGGGTGACGAGATATTCGTGCTGCTGGCGACGGGGTGCCACCGGTTTGACTTCGACAAGGATCGAGATGTCGATCTCTTCGATTTTGCGGCGTTACTGGCCTTGTTGTCCAGTCCGTAGCGTCTGCGGAGGCGCCGTGCGCTCGGTTGATGAACCATGAAGCGAACAGCCAACAACTTCGGTGTGGTTCGGTCGGCATTGTCGGCGCTCGTGCTGACGGTTTCGCATGTGGCGCTCGCGCCGGCTGCTCAGGTGCCCACGACGCTGATCGACTTCTTTCAGGCCGGCTCGCAGCCCAACGGCGACGTGGTCTACGAGGAGTTCGTGTCGAGCAACACTTGTCAGTTCTGTCATGAGCGCCAGGGAGTCCACGGCGGCGCGCCGCTGACGGACATCTACGCCCCGTGGCAGGGCAGCATGATGGCGCAGGCGGCTCGCGACCCGCTCTTCTTCGCCTCCGTGGCGATTGCGAACCAGGATGCGGCGTTCGCCGGTGACATCTGCCTCCGCTGCCACATGGCCGGCGGTTGGCTTGCCGGCCGATCCGAGCCGACCGACGGTTCGAGCATGATCGCGACCGACTTCGACGGCGTCAGTTGCGACGTGTGCCACCGGATGGTCAACCCCGTGCTCTCGGAGCAGAGCCCGTTCGCCGATGCGGGGATCCTCGCGAGTGTCGATCCGTTTCCGGTCAGCCCCGGCGGCGGCAACTTCGTCATGGACCCGTTCGATCGACGCCGCGGCCCGGCGACGTTCGAGAGTTCGCCGCTACCGCCTCACGCGTTCGAGGTGGCGCCATTCTTCAGCACCTCGGAGATGTGCGCCACGTGCCACGACGTAAGCAACCCCGTCTTTATGCGTCAGCCGGACGGCACCTACGCCGTGTCGCTGGAAAGCCTCGATCAGCCGCACGCGACCGGCAACAAGTACGACATGTTCCCGCTCGAGCGAACCTACAGCGAATGGCTTAACAGCGAGTTCGCCGCGACCGGCGTCGATATGGCGGGGCGCTACGGACCGAGCCCGCTTGTCGTCCGCACCTGCCAGGACTGCCACATGCCCGACACGCCGGGAAAGGCGTGCAATCTGGACGGTTATCCCGTGCGCGACACGCTGGCGTCACACGAACTGGCCGGCGGAAACGCCTGGGTGCAGGACATGGTCCTCAATCTCTATCCCGATGATGGACTGAACCCCGCCTACCTCGAAGCGGGCAAAGCGGCGGCTGTCGCTATGCTCCAACGGGCAGCCACGCTCGAAGTGACGCAGACCGGCAACCACGTCAACGTCCGGATCACCAACGAGACGGGGCACAAGCTGCCGACCGGCTACCCGGAAGGCCGTCGCATGTGGATCAGCGTGAAGTTCTATGACGACAGTGCGACGCTCCTTGCCGAGCGCGGATACTATGATACGTCGAACGCCGAGCTGACGACGACCGACACGAAAGTCTATGAGGTTCATTTGGGCCTCGATGCGGCGGTGGCGGCGGTCACCGGACTGCCCGAGGGCAAGGGCTTCCACTTCGCCGTCGCCAACGTAGTGCTAAAGGATAACCGGGTTCCGCCGCGCGGGTTCACGAACGCAGCCTTCGCAGCCGCCGGCGCGGCACCGGCCGGTGTGAGCTACGCGGACGGACAGTACTGGGACGATACCGCGTTTCGCATGCCGCAAGGCACCCGCGACGTGACGGTCAGCGTCTACTACCAGACCGCCAGCAAGGAATTCATCACGTTCCTACGTGACGCGAACATAACTGATACCACGGGACAAACGCTGTTCGACCAATGGGAAATCACCGGCAAGTCGCCGCCGGTGCTCATGGCGAGTTCGACCATCGTCGCAGTGCCGTTTGCCGACGGTGACCATACCGGCGATGGCGTCATTGACCTGGCAGATCATGCTGAACTCCCGGCCTGCCTGACGGGGCCGGACGATGTGTATACCGAACCGGGCTGTGCGGTGTTCGATTTTGATGACGATGGCGATGTCGACGCCAACGACGTAGCGGAGTTCATGCTCGTGCTGACCGGCTAGCGTCGAAGGCGAGGGAAGAAGACCGACATCGATGAGCAAAGGAGAGAAGCAGTGAAGATTCGAAGCCAGCACTTGTTTGCGTTCTTATTGGCGGTCGCCGGCACGTGGGTCTCTACGCCGCCCGCCTCGGCGCGGCCGCTGCCCACCGGCTCAAGTACGACCACGGTTTCGTACGACACAGCCGCCGGTCCGCAGAGCTTCAGCGAGACGATCAATTACGCCGGACAGAGCATGGGCGACGCCGTCCCGCTTCCGGGGGCGCCGAACATCAGTTCGTTCAACTCGGTCAACAGCTTCGGTCGCCGCATGTTTTTAGAGAGCGGCGGCGTGGACGTGATCAACGACGCGACGGAATCGCTCGTGACCCACGCCTTCTTCAAGCTCGGCGTCGGCGATGACTACTTCCCGGGCATCGTGGCAGGCGGCAACGTGACGATCGACGTAGCGTCGATCACCTTCGATCAGCCCGTCTTCGTCGACGAGAGCACCATGATGCTCCACGCGCTGTGGAAAGATTCCCAGGTCCAGGGTCTGACGAACGGCTACTTCAACCTCCACAATCACCACACGCTCGCCGCTCCGTTCCGCGACTTCGGCAGCTTCTTTCCGAGCGTCTTCCTCGATGTTCCGGTCGCGAACTACACCCTGGACGATCCCCTGTTGGACGTGACCGTCACCGGCAACGGCACAAACCAGCTCGACCTGAGCGCCACCTTCTCCTACGACATCCTCGAACACCTCGAAGAGGTCGCGCTGAACCTGAACCCCAACCCGGAGGACGTAGCCGGCCTCCCGGCGCCGCAGGGGTTCCTCGAACCGTTCCATTTTCACCTGGAATACGTCGTGACGCCCGAGCCTTCGTCGCTCGCGCTCCTGCTGCCGGCCATCTGGGCGATTCGAGCACGCCGCCGCCTCAGATAGCCCTGTGCGGCCCCAGCCTTGTCGATCACGCGTCACGGCGCCTAGCGTCCGGTGCCAGCGCCCGGCACTTGGGCGCCGCGACGGCGGGCGAGTTTCATTTACCAACATCGCTTGAAGTGCGTCGGGCCGCCAACCGGTCTGACTAACACATACTTCCCAATTTCACACCGCCCTTGGGCAAACACACCATTTTCGAGCCAGCCGCCCCCCAAAATGCCTCCCGAAACCATATTAAGTTAACACTCGCGTGCCTTCGTTTGGTACAATGGGTGTTCTGCGATGAATCAGTAGCTAGCAAGCCGTCGCGCTAGGTTTATCAAGCTTGATACGGTCCGGGCCGCGGGTGTCTAATCCGGTGCCCAAAGCCAATCGCTCATGCGTGGGTCGCAATCGGTGCTGCGAAACACGCGGCACAAGAGAGGCTTCATCATGGGGCGCTAATCTCGCCAACGTGCCATCGATCTCGACCCGAGCCCCGCTCGGGCGCGCCGGTGTTGTGCGCCGGGGTCGCCCCGTCGGCCCCCGAGTTTTCCGTTCGTGGTGGCAGCGGAGTCGGTCTCCCTGCCTGTGGATACCCGCGGTTTCCGTGGTTCTTATGGGAGTGTTGGAAATGCAAATCATCATGATCGAAGGCCTGCAGTACTTCATGGACATGTTTGAGAACTTGATTCCGATCCTGGTTCTCGGATCGGAGGGGTAGGGTTAGGACTATGATTCGATACCCATTGACATCCTTCGAACTTCGCGTGGTCGGATGGACGCGCGGCGTGATTACCGCCGTGTCCCTTCTGACGATCCTGTTGTTCGGAACGATCGCGGTCGCGACGCTCTAACTTGGCGGTGGCCGCACGCCGACCGCGTGCGTCCGGCAGCCGAGTGACGGCAAGCGGCAGGTGCGGCGCGTCTGCGCGCGCCGCCGTTTGCGGAAGGCTCTTGACGGAGGGCCGGTCTATGCCCGACCTGAGGAGTGCGCGCGTGCTCGACACACGCACTCCTTCGGGTCGGCGGCCGGTGTGGCCCTGTTGACAGCGCGCGTCGGGGGACCTCCCACTGCGAGCAACTCTCAGCCGCTCCTGCCCGGCTTGCGCCACTGACCGCGGCCTCATTCGCCGGTGGAGGCCGGCGGCGAACCTCGCTTATCGCGCAAGTAGTCGATCACTTCCGTTGCTCCGGGCCTGCGGCCACCGCGCTTGTGACCATCGAGTTCGTTCTCAAGCGTAGCGAGGATGACCTCGTAGTCCCGAGCCGACCCATGCCCATCATCGCCAAGCGCAATAGCCTTGAGGAACCTCAGCGCCTTCTGTCGATACACGATTCCGGCAGCAGAGAGTACATCATTGTCCACGTCCGTGAGATGCAGACCCATGGCGAATACTGCAGTTGCGAGACGAGCCGCGCCGTCACGGTCATCGCGATGTAGACGGGAGCGGGCTGTAATCATAGCCGCTGCTGGCACCAGCGTCAGGTCGTGCAAGTCGATAGCCTCCGCGCTGCCACGCGCTTTCGTTCGGAACATGGGCACGCGAGCCACTCCGAGATCACGCTTCGCTGCACCTCGCGTAACGAGAGAGGCGACCGCCTCCAATGACTCCATAGACTCAGCTTCCGGTAAGGGCGCCGTAGCGGACCGGTACTCGCGAAGCCTCTCTCGTGTCCAGCCGTGCTCCTGAAGTACGCGGATCGCTGCGGTATACTCACCAATGGCGTTGCCGGCGGAGTCCGAATGGAATCCTTGGGCTTCGAGCAAGTCACGCTGCGCCTCGATATGGGCCGCCACCGGACGAACGTCGCCGCGCTCCCGAGAGGCTAGAAGGTACAGAGTCAGCGCAGCAACGCATGCCAAGCAGGCCCAGGTACGCAAGGACAGCTTCCTAATCGACATCTCAACGCCTCGTTTTCGTGGCACGCCACCTCCGGTCGGCGCCACTTCAGGTTCGCTCACGATAACGCCCTGTGCCTCCTGGTCGCTCGACGTGTGTGCTGAGTTCTTCGTTGTAGCCGGGGCTTGGTTTAGCTCATCTCGCAACGAACCGCGAATGAAACTCGCGGTAATCAGCGAGGTCAACCCGCCGGGGCAACTCGTATGCGTGCGCGCTTTCAACCATGCCTCTGGCCTGCTGGCAGCGTCGCATCTCGGCACCCGAGGTCACGGCCACAGGAGCCGCGCGTAGGATTCGTAGTAGTCGGTCAGATCGATCCGTCCGTCGGGAACCAGATCAAACGGCTCGCACTCGGCCCCGATGGTTCCACCGCTCCTACCCAGACAGTTCTGGAGAAGCGCATGGTCGGCCAGTATTAGTTCCTCCGGATGGAGCGAGTAGAAGTATGCAACGCCTGAACCGCAGTAGTCGGGACCATCGCAGTCGTGGTTCTTCAGGGGCGCACCGACAACCACCCGATTGCCGTGCGTCGACAGCCCGTACGCATACCCGTCGTCCCCCGTGACGTCTAGCGGAAGTAGCATACCGGTTTCGAGCCACACGTCGTCCGTCAGGTCGGACGGTGTCCCGTTGTCGTCTTGCCGGAACAGGTGGACAGAGCCTGTGATCTCCGCCCAGTAATTCCAGCCGTTGGCACCCACGGTCAAGCGTCCGTCTTCGAGTGAGAGGGACAGGCCAAAGGTACGTCCTGCGCTCGCATCCAGCGGCGAAAGCACCGCATGCTCGATCCAATCACCCGCGGCATACCCGGAATTCCCTCGCGTAGATGTTTCGCCTCGCCGGAAGAGATACACGACGTTACTGTGCGGTTGCGGATAACCGCGCGCAGTGCCAATAGCCATCCAAGGTTCGTCAACGGCGAGACTCACTCCGAACAGGGCTCCGGCCGACGCGTCTGATGCCGTGAGCTTCCTGGCCTCAAGCCAGCGATCGTCGCTGAGGTCTTCGGGCGTACCGTGGTTGTCTCGTCGGAATACGTGTACTGCACCTGCTTCCTCGCCGGCACCTCCATCGCGAGCCGCACCGACAATGATCTCGTCTCGAGTGACGGACACTGCGGAACCGAACGCAGCCCACGGAGCCGCGTCACTCGCGGTCAGCTTGGCATGTTCGGTCCATTGATCGTCACTGGGGTCGGCCGGTGTGTCATTGTCGTCGAGCCTGTACAGGTACACCGCGCCTGGCGACTCGTCGCGACCGGGGTTTCCACGGGTGGGAGAGCCGATGGCCAGCCACTTTCCCTCGCCGGACATGGAGGACCCGAAATCCATGTAGTAGAACCCGTCGACCGGCTCCAGTTTGCTCTCTTCAATCCAAGCTTCTCCGCTGCGCCGGAACACGTACGCTGCCGGTGTGGCCCCCAATGGGCTCCCCGGGGCGGCAACCACGACCCGATCCCCGTAGGCGAACACGTCGTGGCCGAATGACCCGCCGTCGGACGCATCTGAGCTAACGAGTTGCGCTTCCTCGACCCAGACGCCGTTGTTGTTGCCGAGGACGAATACGACGCCCGTGGACGCACGTGGAAACAGGCTAGACGGGGCGCCGATAAACGCGCGGTCTACTGTCATGGCCACGGAGTGCCCATAGACGAGCTCAGGCGGTCCGATGACATCCTGTCGATGGGCCGCGGGTGTTCTCACTTCGCAGTCGGCGCTGCCGATGAGGCGAGCGTAGAAGCCGGCGTAAATCGGTGTCCCGGCGAAGCTGCCGGTGCAGGGGCTGAAGATCGAGTCATAGGCATCCTCGGTCCGTCCGATCTCCGCTTGGCTTCCGAGGTACCAAGCTCCTCCGCTTGGCAGACGAATCCCGATCCATAGGCGCTCTGCCACGACCACGGCACCGGCGATACCCACCGTGACCAAGTGGGCGCCGTCGTCAGGCAGGTCTACCTGGAATGCCGTCCCGTCGAGCGTTTGGCCACCGTCGCTCGGGCATCCGTCGTAGAGCGCGCCTTCGACCGGAAAGCCGGGGCCGGTTCCGTCGCCCATGCCGGTGACCATTACCTCGTATCGCTCAAGCTGGCAGGAACCAACCACCTCGGTCCAGAGGTCATCGGCGATCAGTGCGCCGGGAGGGAAGGGGACCGGTTGGTCGCAACGACTGTTCGCATAGAGCAGTTTGCCTTCGCCAACGGGCACGTCGTCGGCGTTCCCGTTTGGCTTCGAAAGCGATACTGCTGTCGTTCGGTTCGGCGCTGCTTCGGCCGCGACGCCCGAATCCGTTCCCCGCCCCAGGCTGGGGACGGCGTGTACAGCAAGAACAAAGGCCACGACCGAAATGAAAAGGGCGAACCGTGTTGACATGTTTCCAGCTCCGTTTTCCAGACGCGCACTCAGATCACACTGAACCCCACCCACGCTGATCCGTGTGGGCGCGGAGAGACATCCACTCCGTAGTCCCGTTTCGCGGCCGATCTCTTACACCCGAAATCCGGTTTCTCCCGGGTTTCTTCACAGAGGCGTGTCTCCAGGCCGGAAACCGCGATCCTGCGGGCCGACCGACCGTAGCCGTCGCGCGACCGGTTCGCCGGGGCCACCCAGCCGAATTGACATCCTCTCAAGGCGGATGTATACTGCCCCGTTTGCCGTATTCTGTCGTAACTCTTTGTTTCTCAGATACTTGCGCGGCTCTTCGTTCCGGGTGTGGCCCCCGCGGCGCACCTGAGCCCCACGCGAATTCACAGGTAGAACAGCTTCGTGGACCTGATTGTAGTCATGAAGGCCAGCGCGACCGCTGACGACGTGCAGCGTGTCGTGGACCGTGTGGCTGAGCTAGGGCTCGTGCCGCACCCCTCCAAGGGCGAGTTCCGCACCATCATCGGAGCGATCGGCGAGAAGAGCCCGGAGACTCAGGACCAGCTCGAGCAGCTTCCGGGCGTCGATGAGGTGATGGTCATCACCCAGCCCTACAAGCTCGCGTCGCGAGAGTTCCACGAAGCGGACACGATTCTCGACATCAAAGGCATCCGGGTCGGCGGGCCGCACGTGAACATCATTGCCGGGCCCTGTGCGATCGAAAGTCGCGAAATCCTGTTCGAGGTGGGGCGTGCGGTGAAGGACGCCGGCGCGTCGATCCTTCGGGGTGGTGCGTTCAAGCCTCGATCGTCTCCTTACTCGTTCCAGGGCAGGGGTCGCGAGGGGCTGGAGCTTCTGAAGGAGGCCGGCGCCGAGTTGGAGATGCCGACGATCACCGAGGTGGTCGACCCGCGCGACGTGGAGGTCGTATACGAGTACGCCGACATGTTCCAGATCGGCGCTCGCAACATGCAGAACTTCAATTTGCTCCTGGAAGTGGGCAAGACGGACAAGCCGGTCTTCATCAAGCGCGGCCTGGCCGCCACGATCAGCGACCTGCTCATGTCGGCGGAATATGTCCTGAGCCAGGGCAACCACCGCGTGATCATGTGCGAACGAGGCATCCGGACCTTTTCGGAAGAGGTTCGCTTTACGTTGGATATCTCGGCGGTCCCCGTGCTGCAGGAGCGGTCACACCTTCCGGTGTTCATTGACCCGTCGCACGCGGCCGGCAAGCGTGACCTGGTGCCGGCGCTGGCACTGGCCGGGATCGCTGCCGGAGCGGCGGGGGCCATCGTCGAGGTTCACAGTTGTCCGGATCGGGCCCTTTGCGACGGCCCCCAGGCGGTGCTTCCGGGGAATTTCGTCACGCTGATGCAGCAGATTCGGCAGGTGGCTGAGATCGTCGGTCATCGGGTAACGCTGTGGGGCCGAGAGGAGACCCAGCCGCGACGACCGGTGACCGGTGGTTGGGCTACGTAGGCTCGCCTGAACCAAGACGTGCGCATCTCAGATGTGCCTCACGCAGTAGGAAGGATGGATCGCCATGAGGACCCCGCTGATCGCTGGCAATTGGAAGATGCACGATACGCTGTCGGAGGCCCGCAGTCTGGTCACGGGCCTTGTCGAGGGGTTGGACGCGGCGTGTGGGGTCGAGGTGCTGATCTGCCCCGCGTTCCAGTTGTTGTTCCCGATGGCCAAGGCGATCGCGGACACGCCGATCCAGATGGGCGCCCAGAACGCTCATGAGGCGACGCACGGCGCGTTTACGGGTGAAGTCTCGGTGCCGATGATTGCGGAGACGGGCGCTACGCAGGTCATCATCGGGCACAGCGAGCGGCGTCACGTGTTCGGGGAGAAGGGCGATCAGCTCAACAAGAAGGTCCGCGCGGTCGTAAGTGGTGGGCTGACGGCTATCTATTGCGTCGGCGAGACGCTTGAAGAGCGGGAGGCCGGCAAGACCAAGGATGTCGTCAGGCGGCAGATGGACGAGGTGGTCGGCTCGGACGTGCCGGCGGACAAGCTCGTGATCGCCTACGAGCCGGTCTGGGCGATCGGCACGGGCAAGACAGCCACGCCCCAGCAGGCTCAGGAGGTTCACGCCTTCCTGCGTGGCCAATTGGCTGAGATATACGACGCCACGACGGCGGAAACCATCAGAATCCTCTACGGAGGCAGTGTAAAGCCGGGTAATGCGGCGGATCTGATGGGTCAGTCCGATATCGATGGAGCGTTGGTCGGCGGCGCAAGTTTGGTGGCCGCTGATTTTCTGGCTATTATAGCGGCCGCAGCCGCGGCGGTGCCTGCGTCCTAGGTGCCTGCACGCGGCGGCGGAGACGAAAGAGATAAACAGAACCTCAGGCACTTCTTGTCGCCACTCTGTGGCTTGGCCGGGGTTCCATTGAAGTGGTAAGGGTATGTTCATGAACGTGTTTGCTAGTATGACTTGGCCCGAGTGGTCCGTCGCTGCCTTGATCATCCTCGTGTGCCTCGTGTTGATGCTGGTGATTCTGATCCAGCGGGGACGCGGCGGCGGATTGTCGGGCGCATTCGGTGGCGGTGGCGGATCGGCTGCGTTCGGCGCCAAGACCGGCGACGTCTTCACGTGGATCACGGTCGTGGTGGCGGCTGTGTTCCTGGTTCTGTCCGTCGTCGGCGGCTTCGCTCTGGATAAGTCGCTTCCGAGTGCGACGCCGGCAGCCCCGGCGAGTGCCGACGACACGAGTGCGCCTGCGGAAGGCGCGGCACCGACGGGCCAAGGCACCGCCCCGGCACCGCTGGTCGGCGGCACGCCCACGAAGATTCCGGTCGAGCGTATCGAACTCCCGGCCGGCGCGATTCAGCCCGTGGGCGGTGCGGATAGCGCACCTCCGGCCGCCGGCGATGAGACGCCGACGCCGCAGGATAAGCCCACCGAGCCCGCGGGATCAGGCGCAGCCGACGCCGACCCGGGCACGGCGGACACGGACAACAAGGACGCCGAGGGACAGCCCACTCCATGATCTTATCTATGACCGGTTTCGGCGCGGCTGAGCATGTCGAAGCCGGGTCTTGCTATGCCGTCGAGCTGCGGAGCCTGAACCACCGTTACCTCAAGCTTGCGCTGAAGCTTCCGGACTATCTGCAATTCGCGGAGCCGACGGTCGAGAAGCTTCTTCGCGAGCGGCTGGCGCGCGGCAGCGTCACTTGTACGCTCCGCTTTCGTAGCGAAAACGGTGAGGAGCAGGCCGCGCTGAATACGGCGGTTCTGCAGTCCTATCTGGACCAGATGGCGCGCGTCACCTTGCCGAAAGGGGTCGCCGCGACGGTGGATCTCGGTGTGGTAGCGACGCTCCCCGGTGTCTGCCAGAGTACCGCGACCGATGAGGACGCCAAGCTTCGACGGCTGGCGGCCATCGAAGAAGCGACGGCCCGGGCGATCGACGCGTTGCTCGAGATGCGCCGCAAGGAAGGCCAGGCCCTGCGTTCGGACATCATGGCCTACTGTCAGAAGGTTCGAACGCACTTGGAGGCGGTCGCGGCCCGGACGCCGGTGGTCGTGGACGAATACCACGAGCGCTTGCGGACCCGCGTCGACACGCTGATGAAGAAGGGCGGCTTCGAACTCGAGGCCGAGGGCCTGATGCGCGAGGTGGCGATCTACGCCGAGCGGTGCGACATCAGCGAGGAAGTGACGCGGCTCGGCGCGCACCTGGATCAGTTTTCGGAGTTGTGTGATCGGTCGGAGCCGGTGGGTCGGACGTTGGACTTTCTCGCCCAGGAGTTGTTGCGCGAGGCGAACACGATCGCCTCGAAGAGCAACGACGCCGAGATCGCGCGAAGCGTGGTCGAGATCAAAGGGCTGATCGACCGCTTGAAGGAACAAGTGCAGAATGTCGAGTAGCGCTTCCGAGTCGCATTCGGGCGGTCGCGGAAAGCTCATCGTCATTTCGGGACCGTCGGGTGCCGGCAAGACATCGATCTGCGACGCCCTGTTGGAGCGCATGCCGGACACCCAGTGGAGCGTGTCGGTCACGACGAGACCCATGCGGCCCGGCGACGTGAGCGGTAGAAGCTACGAGTTCGTCGACCAAGAGGAATTCGATCGACGCGAGGCGGCCGGCGAACTGCTCGAAAGTGCCACCTATGTGGGGCACCGATACGGCACGCCGCGAGGCGCGGTCGAGCAGGCACTCGCCGCCGGCACGAACGTCATCATGGAGATCGACGTGCAAGGCGGCGTTCAGGTTGCAGGCAAGGTGCCCGAGTCGATTCGGGTCTTCGTGCTGCCGCCCGATCGCGAGGCTCTGGCGGCACGCCTCGAAGGACGAAACACGGAAGTCGCCGCCCAACTGGCGCGTCGACTCGCTGCGGCGGACGGCGAAATCGCGCTGGCACGCGACAGCGGCTGCTATGGACATTTTGTGACCAACGACGACCTGGAAACGACCATCGAGCAGGTCAGAAGTATTATTCAGCGAGAGAAGGCTCCATCATGATTGAAGCTCTGAAGAACGATGAAATCATCGATCAGTTCGGCGGGCGGTTCAAGCTCTGCGCGCTGGTCCAGCGGCGCTGGCTGCAAATACTGCAAGGCGCACGGCCCATGGTGGAGACGGAGGGGCTTACGGACCTCGAAGTCGTCATCAAGGAAATCGTCGAGGGTAAGATCGAGATGGACTTGCTTGTGGAAGAAGAACCCGAGGATGAAGCTGGCTAGTGACACGTCTGAGGCACTCGATCTCGCCGCGTATGAAGTCATCGTGGCGGTATGTGGTGGAATCGCCGCCTACAAGGTCTGCGAATCGGTCTCCAGGCTCGCCCAGCGCGGCGCCGGCGTCACCGTCGCCATGACCAAAGCCGCCAGGCGGTTCGTCGGGCCCGTTACCTTCCAGGCGCTGACCGGCAGGAAAGTGCTCACGAGCCTGTGGCGAGCCGATCATCCGCAGGACGTGCAGCACATCTCGCTGACCGACGCCGCCGACGTAATGGTCGTCGCGCCGGCGACGGCGAACATCATCGGCAAGGTCGCGTCGGGGATCGCGGATGACCTCGTCAGCACGTTGATCGTCAGCGGCAGCAGCCCCGTGATCATGGCGCCCGCCATGAACGAGCGCATGTGGGCCAACCCGATCGTGCAATCCAACGTGGCCAGGCTGACCGAGCACGGCTACCGCTTCCTGGGACCCGGCGAGGGCTGGCTTGCGTGCAGGAGCGTCGGGCCCGGCCGCATGGTCGAAGCCCAGGAGATCACGGAAGCGGTCTCGGCGTTGCTCAAGGCGGCTCCGCCGAAACGTGCGAGAGCCTGAAAACAAGAGCCCGAGGCACGCGCCGACCCCGTGCCGCTCGTAAGAACGGGGCGACATCCCGAACGACAAGCCATGCATATTCTGGTGACAGCCGGTCCGACGCGTGAGTACTTCGACTCGGTGCGCTTCATCTCGAATCCGTCGAGCGGAAAAATGGGGTATGCGATCGCCGCGGAGGCCGCCCGGCGCGACCACTGCGTGGTGTTGATTTCCGGCCCCGCGACCCTCGCCGCGCCGCCCGGTGTCGAACTCGTTCGCGTGCAAAGCGCCGAGGAGATGTTCGAGGCCTCGGTCGCCGCCTTCCGGAAGTGTCGATGTGCCGTCATGACAGCCGCCGTGTGCGACTATCGGCCCGCCGAGCGACTCGCGCTCAAGCTCAAGAAGGAGGCGAAACGGCGTGACATCAGCCTTGTTCCGACGAAGGACATTTGCGCTCACCTGGGTGGCATCAAGGCCGATCGCGTCGTGATCGGTTTCGCCATGGAGGACCACGATCCGAGGATCCACGCCGAGGCGAAACTTGCGAAGAAGAACTGCGATGCGATCGTCCTGAACGGCATCGATAACGTCGGTTCCGACGAAGCGCGGATCGAAATCCTCCGTGTGGACTCGGGTTGGTCCGGGCCTTTCAGCGGATCCAAGGCGCAGGTCGCATCGGTCGTTGTCGATCTGGTCGATTCGCTCGCCGGCGGTCGTTCGGGCTGATCCGCCGCCGCGCCGCCGACATATCCTTCTCGGTGTAGGCCGAGCTCTCTCGTGCCGTGTCGTGGCACTTTCTACAAGCGATGGGTAGCGCTCGATCGCGCGCGGCGGCGCATAGCCCGGCGCGCCCGCTTTGAAGGCGCATGCGCGGCGGTGCGGGCCGGAGAAGGGAATCGATCCGGTACGACGACGGCGTCGCGCGACGTATCGGCACCTGAAGAGACGTGCACGCGTCCTCCCGTTCCGGTGGCTTGTGGGGCAAGCGGCGGCGGACTGGGGGAAACCCCGCGTCCGACTCGCTACGTTTAGCCGCAATTGCCACAAGTTCGCCTCCGGGTGTTCCCTAATTTACTATCGGGCAATAGGTTAAGGTCGCTTCCTCTCATGTGATTTTATTGGCCGCGTCGCATAACTGCCAATGATTCAACAGCTTGCGTTCCTTTTCCGTATCAAATCCTCAAGATCGGGCCCATATCGGACCGATGACGAAAGCACTAATTTGTCCAGTGCAGCCACCGCGCGTAGCGCGCGTCGAGCGGTTTGCTCGGGTGGCGGTTGGCGGTCGAAAACTTGTGGAATTGACGGTTGACGGACTGCTCGCAATTCCTACAATTCGCCCGCTGAAGCACTTCGGACCATCGTCGGCTCACGCCGGCGCGGGTTCGACAGCGCGAACGGAGGCAGTCGTTTCGGACGTGGCGCGTTTTCCGAACGATGGGAGCCCCCAATTCGAGAGTTGAGCGTACAACTTGGAACTGTGTATGCGTTCGGACGCCGCCGGTTGCGGCTCTTTCGTAGCAGTTTGCTGAACTAAACGCGAGGGTTGCGCGCCCTCGTTTTCGCGCTTCGCTGTGGAGCGTAGCGCGGTTGTGGTCTTTCTTGGTTTTCGAGTTCTTAAGGGAACGACTCAAAGCGTGTGATACGGAGCACGCCACAGTTCTTTTTCGGGAGGTTTACACTGATGCTAGGTTTGAAGGATTCAAGTGACACGATGCTTCGCACTGCTGTGCGAGTGGTGTCCCGCTTAGGCGTGTTCTGTGGTGTGGCCGCCATGCTTGTCTTTGCGACGGGCTGCGATCCCTGCGTGAACAACCCCTGCAACGATGGACTGGCGTGCAACGGTGCCGAGACTTGCACCGCCGACGGCGGCCAGGCGGTCTGCGCCGATGGCACCGCTGTCGAGTGCGACGCGGGCACGTGCTGCTCGGACACGGACGGCGCGTGCGTCGACCCGTGCCTGGACAACGAATGCGATGACGGCGTTTTCTGTAACGGTGAAGAGACCTGCACGGCCGACTGCGAAGCCGAAGGCGGAGCGGCTGGTACCTGTGGCGACGGCACCGCGCCGTGTGCTGATGGCGAGTTCTGCGTCGAAGCGGACGCGGCCTGTGTCGCCTGCCTGGAGGACGCCGACTGCGATGACGCCAGCGAGTGTACCGCGGATGCGTGCGTGGCTGGTGCCTGCGAGTACACCGACACCGACTGTGGTGATCAGATGTGCGACCCGGCCACCGGCGATTGCGTCGACTGTGTTGCCGACACCGACTGTGACGACGGCCTGTTCTGCAACGGTGCCGAGACTTGCGTCGAAGCCGTTTGCGTCGACGGAACCGAGCAGTGCACGGGTGCGACCGAGGATTGCGATGAAGCCACCGGCGCGTGCGTAGAGACGGATTGCACCGACGACACGCATTGCGATGACGGTGACTTCTGCAACGGTGCCGAGACCTGCAACGCCGACGGCGTTTGCGAGGCCGGTACCGATCCGTGCGACGACGGCCTGTTCTGCACGGGCACCGCGACCTGTGACGAAGAGACCGACGCCTGCACCGCGGGTACCAGCCCCTGTGCGGCTGACGAGACCTGCGACGAGGCCGCCGGCGAGTGCGTGGATTGCGTCGTTTGTGCCGTCGATGCCGACTGTGCCGATGACGGCCTGTTCTGCAACGGTGACGAGAGCTGCAATGCGACCACGCTTTGCTGCGAATCGAGCGGCGATCCCTGTGACACCGCCGCCGGTGAGATCTGCAACGAAGATCTGAACAGTTGCGACATTGTCATCGTCGAGTGCGAGGACTTCACGCTCGGCGTGGACGCCCTGGTAGGCACGGGTGCCGCGGACTGCTTCGACGCCAACCTGCTCTTCAATGCCCCGACCGGCACCAGCGTTCCCTCGCTGCAGACCGGCGACTCCGCCAACGGTGGCGACGGCACGGATACGTTGAACGCTCAGTTCAACTTCGGCGCCGTGACCACGGTTTCGCCGACGCTCACGAGCGTTGAAAACCTGAACATTACCGACTTCGGTACGGCCGCGACTACGCTGGCTGGTAACACCGTGACGGGCGCGACTGACCTCAATCTCGCCAACAGCACGAACACTAACGCGTTCGTGGTCACGGGCATTCCGAATGCCCTCAATGTGGGCATCACGCAGCAGGCCATTGGCGCGACGCTGACGTTCGCGACGGCCGCGACCAACGGCGCCACGGATGCCACGACGCTGTCGTTCAACGGCATGACGGCCGGCACCTTGACGCTCAACAGCGGCACGACCAACGGTTTCGAGACGCTGAACATCGCCTCGAGCACCGCCGCGAGCACGGTCGCCGACATCGCCATGAACGGCACGACCCTGACGACGGTCAACGTGACCGGTGACGCGAACTTCACGCACACCGCGTCGCTCGACGCGAATGTGACGACGGTGGACTGCACCGGTGCGACGGGTAACGTCAACCTGACGCAGACCAACGCCGGCACCTTCACCTACACCGGTGGTGCGGGCGATGACAGGATCATTCTGGGTGCCACGTACGACACGACCGGCGCGACCGACACCCTCGACGGTGCCGGCGGCACGGATACGCTCGGCGGCACGGCGGGGGTCCTCAATGGCACCACCGTGGCACAGACCAAGGTCACCAACTTCGAGCAGCTCCGCGTGTCGGATGCCCTCGTTGCCGGAGGCCTGAACGTGTCGCACTTCGGTTCGATCACGGGCGTGATTCTGGATATGGGATCGAACGCCGGTACGATCACGAACGCGGCCAGCGGCCTCGGCGTGACCATGGGAACGCGTGCGGGTACCTCGGCCGGTGCCGGTGCGTTCACGGCGACCATCGCCGGTAGCGGCGTGGCTGATACGATGACCTGCACGTTGAACGATGCCGAGCAGGCCGGTGCGGTGACCTT
>JAJDDX010000084.1 GCA_029260055.1 Phycisphaerae bacterium | reverse complement strand
ATGAAGTTCAGCAGAACCTAACTTTGTAATAATTTCAGTTTGCATGTAGATAGTATTTGCAATTACATCTTTCTTTTTTGATTTTATTGTAAAGTCATTTTTAGAGAAATTTTTTAGTTTTACAGTTTTTTTAATCCAAGGTGAAATCATTTGTTTTTTAATCGGAGCAACTATTTGTCCATTTGATACAATCAATTTACCTCCGACAAAGACTTTGTTTGGTTTGAATGATTTTAAATCATCAAAAACTAGAATGTCTGCTAATTTACCAGGAGCTATGCCCCCTAGATCTTTTCCCATATTATAATAATCAAAATTATTCTTTGATGCCATAGTAACTGCGTCTATTGGTTTTAGGCCAAGATCAATTGATTCTCTAATACAGTGATCTATATGACCAAATTGGGAAATATCTAGAGGATCAAGACCATCTGAACAAAACATTAATCGATTAAGATATGTGCCATGAGACAAAACATGTGGAATTATTTCCTTTAAATCACGTCTAATTGAACCCTCTCTAATCATTACCCACATTCCAAGACGTAATCTTTCTAAAACCTGATCAAAATTGATTGGTTCATGACAAGATAGAATTCCAGATGAGACATAGGCATTGAGTTTTTTCTCACTTGCTCCAGCAGTATGTCCATTAATTATGCAATCGCATTCCAACATAGATGAAAGTGATTTCATTGTTTTTGGATCACGTGAAGTAACTTTAGTCCAAGAAAAAACTTCCCCCAACCCAAGTACATGTGGATGTTTGATAGCAATTTTTTCTTGTGATAATGATAATGATTTACTACTACTAAATTTTGCATCTACTGGAAGACCACCTGGAACTACTTGGAAAATACGAATTGGGAGATTCTCACCAAGTTTTAAAAACTCTTGAAAGCCTCGATATCCACCTACACTTACGATGTCAATAGGATCAGAAAATAGAGATGTTACACCACATAGTAAAGCTTTTTTTACAAATTCAGATGGCAAAACAAATTGATCAATATGTAAATGCGGATCTGCAAAACCAGGACTAACATATTTTCCTTTTACATCAATTGTAATAGTTTTTGAACCAACTGTATGTGTAGCGTCTGGACCAACGTACGCAATTCTATCTTTAATAATTGCAATCTGAATCTGTGGAATTATTTCCCGGGTATAGACCGACATTAAATTACAATTTTTTAAAACCAGATCGGCTTTCTTGTCACCCATTGCTACAGAGTTAAGAGACAAGATCGAATTTGCTAGGCTCGAATTCACTTCTTTTAATTAGGATTTGCGCCTATTATAGATTCAATGCTTAAATTACGGTTGAAGCGGTTTTTTTGATATGAACATTCCCAAGGTGATCAGAAAGTATTGTGCAAAATGTAATGCACATACTGAACAAAAGATCTCCATTTACAAGGCTGGAAAAAGACGCGGTTCTGCTGCAGGTGAGCGCCGACATGCAGAGCGTAAAAAGGGATATGGTGGACAAAAATTTCCAAAATTGGCAAAACCAGCCAAGGTTACAAAGAAAGTTACCCCAATTATGACATGTACTGTATGTAAAAAGAAATACAATAAAAAAGGCGTTAGAATTAAGAAATTTGAGTTGATAGCAGCATGAAGAAAGATCACGTTGAAATTCCAAAGCCATCCAGTAAGTTTCAGAAAGTTAATTGCAATGAATGCGGTGAATTGCAAATAATTTATTCTCATGCATCAACACAAATTGCGTGTAATTCCTGTGGAAATACTATTTCAGAGCCAACAGGATCTAAAGCACAAATCAATGGCAAAATCTCAGGTAGTGCCGAGTAAATCATAATCCTGTTTTGAATTTAGATTAAACGCAATTCTCTTATCATCCATTATTATATAATTTTCATCTAAACTTTCAAGAGAAGATATATTTCCTGAATTTACCAAAGAGATTCCAGTGTAATGACATGTTTGCCCATCAAAATTAACAGATAGGTCAGATTCCAGGCCAAGAGAGGTTAAGAATTTGTTAGTTACAAGAATGCTAGTCCAAGTTTTTTTAGGATCAAAGTGATTAGTAATTTTTTTGATTATTTCTTCATCAAGTAAAGGCAAATCACCAGAAATTACTAAAACATGATCATTGATGGTCCTTAATGCTGAATTTAGATCTTTGACATAACCATCCCCTGACGTATCAAAGATTTCAATGTCATTTTCTTCGAGTAATTTTTTTGTCTTAGGAGAATTACAGCTGGTAACGGCTAGAATTTTTGAAAAAGAATTTGAGTTTTGTAATGAATCAATGACATGTAGAATTACAGGTTTTTTAAATTTGAGCAATAGTTTTTCACCATCTAAATTCATTCTAGTACCTTTACCACCAGCCATTACAAGACCAATCATATTGAAACAAACACCATCAAAGAAGCTAATCGAGTGAATTCATTTGTAGCTCCTAGTACATCGCCAGTAATACCACCAAAGCTACGAGTGGACAAACCCAAAAGGAACATTGTCAAAACAATAGTTACGCCAAGCATTATCAAGCCTGTTGTTTCACCAATTACAATTACAGGAATAAGCATTATGAGAAATGCTACTGTGAGTTTTTTCTTATCTTTCATGAATTCAACAAAAGGGGAATTTGAGCCTAATGAAGCTGATTTGCCCAAACTAGCCATCAAAACCATTGAAAATTTTGCCAAAATTTCACTAATCAGGATTGCCTTAAACAAACCAAACCCACTTGTAAGAGAAATAGCAATTATCAAACCAATAAGATACAATACAATTGTAACAATTCCTGCCGAACCCGTAGAAAGATCCTTCATCGCTTTGAGTTTTTTATCTTTTGATCCTTTCACCATCAATCCATCTGCAAAATCAGCTAAACCATCGGCATGGTGTATTCCTGTAACTATTGCAATTGATGCAACAACTAACAAACTAACCAATAATGGTTCCAAAAAGAAAGATAACCCAAAACCTAATGAACCAATTAAAAGTCCAATAGCGATTCCAACTATAGGAAACATGAACATGTATTTTGCAATATTATCTAACGAAGCGTTTGTTGATGGAAATATTGTTAAAAATGAAAAAACAGATCCAATTTCTTTAAACAAGTATCCACCATCCCACAATAGATAAAATAGAAATTATTGGAATAGAAACAATTCCAAAGAAGAGCATAGAAGTGAGTTTCATTATAGAAATTGCAGAGTGTACATCCTCTTTTGTTAGAATAATTTCACCATCGCCTAATTTGTAATGACTGATTTTTTCAAATTTTGTTTCTAATGCTCCAGCTAAAGCAGCCATTGGATATCCAGCATTATGACTTTCAGTTTTTTTACCATCTCTGATCATTATTTTGTATGATTCTCTCCAATTGTTTTGTAAAATTGCAGCAGAAATTATCATTATAATCCCTGTCAGTCTAGATGGAATGTAATTTAAAATACTGTCACAAGTTGCTGCAAACCAACCAACATTTTTGAAAATATCAGTTTTGTATCCAATCATAGAATCTGCAGTGTTAATTACACGATATACAAATGCTCCAGGCAATCCAAAAAGAGCATAGTAAAACAATGGTCCAGTAATTCCGTCAACTGTGTTTTCACTAATACTTTCAAGTACGCCTGAAAGTACATGATTTTTGTCTAAATTTTTGGTATTTCGCTTAACAATCATAGATAAGTGAGTTCTTGCCAAATCGAGATTGTCCTCATCTAAGGATTCTATTACAGATTTTGCATGTTTTTCCATTCCACGAATAGCAATTGTAGTTTTTAATAATAACCCACCAACAATTACAGAAACAATCAGTGATACATAATCAATAGTTATCAAAGTAATTCCAATATTCAAAACAAAAAGTAGTAGAATTACTAAACCAGAAGTAATAGTGACAACACATACACCTCCAAATTTTTCTATCATAGGATGTTTATTTTTAGCCATAGGAGTAAGTTTAGCAATCAAAGTTCCAATCCAAGCTGTAGGATGATACTTATTTTTAGGATCTCCAAACTTGAAATCAAGTAAAATAGCTAATCCAATTACAAAAATAGATTCAACAATCATTCCAACATCTTCTCTATAGATTTCATATCAAGATTTGATTTGATAGTTTTTGCTAATTTATTTAATTCATCATCAATTTTTGTAATATTTTTCTTAGTCCATCGAATATTTTTAGGAGTAGCATTAAGCGAATCTTCTTCAGGTAAGTCTAAAGCGATTAACGGAATAGTGCCTACAACAGGTATTTTTGTAATATTTTTAAGTTTTTTAAATCCAGGTTTCAGTACATCTAAATCTCCTCTGAATTTATTAAAGATGAAACCTTTTACAAGTTTTTGATATTTTTTTTCAATTAAAGCCATGGTTCCAACTAGACTCGCAAAAGAACCACCTTTGTCAATATCTGAAACTAATAGAACAGATGCATTTGCTTTTTGAGCTATCCGCATGTTTGCAATATCAAATTTTTGTAAATTAATTTCAGCTGGAGAACCTGCACCTTCTAAAATAACTAAATCATAGTTTTTCTGTAATGTTTTAAGA
>JAJDDX010000083.1 GCA_029260055.1 Phycisphaerae bacterium | reverse complement strand
GCATTCGGTTCGGCGTCCTGCGCGGGCGTTAGTAGGGCTTCCGTTACGTCATTTATCCTAGATCGCACCTATCGAAAAGCAAACCCGGGCTCGGATTACTCACATGGGTCGGACGCAGTCAGGTCGGTCGCTGGCGGGCCTGCGTTGGGGCTGTGAATCCCTGATTCGTCGGGCACTGGACGGGCTGGCGGACGCGCGGCAAGATGCCCGATACGTTCCAGATGGGGGCGGCGGAAAGTCCGCGCCGTTCGGAGGTTGCAGGCTTTGAGGTGCCGAAAGTCGACCCCTTGTTTCGATTGAACGATGGACCGAAGCCAAGCTACATTCTTGAAACCGCAGACGCCGAGATCGGGAGTTTGCGGCCAAAACGGGCCTCGCCGCGCGCTCGCCTTCGGTGCGCTTGCACTGCTGGCGATCGCCGGGGCGCCGGGCTGCTCGCTGATCGAGAGGCACGTGGCTCAGCATCGGGTCAATCGAGGTGACGAGTACGTCGAGGCGCAGGATCTCGATGCTGCGTTGAAGGAATTCGAGGCGGCGGCTGAGCTGGCGCCGCAAGTGGCGGTCGCCCACTCGCGCATGGGCATGATCTACCGTCGGGTTGGGGATTATGCAAAGGCGATCGACTGTTTCATCGAGGCGATCCGGCGTGACCCGTTCTCCTTCGACGACACGCTCAATCTTGCCCAGCTCTACCACTTTACCGAGCGAGTCAAGGACGCGATCCAGGCCTATCTGCACGCGGTAGAGCTTCGGCCGGAGCACTTCGACGCCCAGCTCAACCTCGGTGTGTGTTACCAGCAGGCGGGCGACCTGACCCAGGCCGTCGAGCGTTTTCAAAGGGCGATCGATGTCGAGCCGGATCGGCCTCACGCGTACGTCAACCTCGGGGTGGCCCTCGATGGACAGGGCAAACACTACGAAGCGATCCGTGCGTACAAGGCGGCCCTCGAACGGGACAGCCGCCAGCCGCTCGTGCTGGTGAACCTGGCCCATACATACATGAACCAGGATCGGTTGCGGATGGCTCGTCAGTCGCTGGAGCAGGCGATTCGGATGGACTCGAACCTGGCAGCCGCCCATGAGACGCTGGGCTACTGCCTCTTTCGCAGTCGGGATTTCGGCGCGTCGGAACGAGCGTACAGCTTCGCGCTGTCGTGCGATACGAAGCTGCCGCGGTCACATGCGGGCCTCGGTTCGATCAAAATGCTCGGCTATCTCGACGACACGACCCGGACGGAGCTGCGGGTGGCTGCCCTGGAGCATTGGCATCGGTCGCTGGAGCTCAACCCGGAGCAGCCGAAGATTCGGAAGCTGATTGCTCAATACAAGCCGTCGCACGCCGACCCGGAAACAGTGTTACTTGACGAACGTGGCGGTTCGTGACATTTGGCTCCGGAGAAAGTTGAAGTTCCGGCGTAGTTGTCTTGACAATGGGGCGCTTTGCGGTAGGATTCAGGAGCTTGGTCGTCTCAGGCGTCCCGCCCTTCACTTTGAGCCTTTGGGAGAGGGCGTGATCCTGCCTTCGTCTGACTGGACGAAGATAAAGCTAGCGTGTAGATAACGCTGAGCAGGACACTTTTCTTCGGCTCGATTTCCCCTGTCTGTTCTTTCGGGCTTGTTCTATGCGCGCCTGGCCTGTTTTCCTGTCGAGTTCGTCCTGGTACCGGGGCGGGCCGATACGGCGAGACGCGGGCTGGCCGACGGCTACGGAATGAGCAGGGCTGCGAAGTCTGCGTAGTCAGCGAGGTCAACGTCGGCGTCGGGCTCAAAATCGAAGATTCGGCAGCACGGGCTGACATCTGTTACCCCATCGCCAGTGACACAGTTTTGCATGGCGGCGAAGTCAGCCAGCTCGATGTGTCCGTTGCGGTCGTGGTCACCCATCAGCAGCGGCTGTCCGGTGACGGCGTAGTGGTAACCCATGTCGGTCGCTCCGGAATCGGTCACCTCATCGCTGCGGGTCGTCGACGCATCGAGACCGTACGCTGCGGCAGTGCCCGCCCCCTCGTCGACGCATGGGCTATCGCCGAGCTGCCCGGCGGCTGTCTGGCTAAGGTAGAAGCATCCCGCCGGGCCGGGCGTGAACTCCGGATCGGCGTCGATATTCGAAGCGGTCCAGATGAGCGTGTTGCGGACGCCAACAAGCACGTCGGCGGCTCCACCCTGCACGTCGCTGAACTCCACGCGCACGGTGACCGGATTCGTCGGGTGCGGATTGTCGCTCACGCGGATCTGCGGTGCCAGGGGCGCGGTGTTTCCCCAGACGACACAGTTTCTGATCGTGGTGTCCTGGTGGTAGTAGAAGGACAGCCCGCCGGCCTGCATGGTGGCGTGGTTGTTCACGATCGAACAGTTCCAGATGGCGATTTGTGCCCCTGGGAAGTTGTCGCCGGCGAAGCCGACCCCGCCGACATAGTTGGTTGCGACGTTGCCCTCGACAAGGCAATTGATCATTGTCGCGCTATCCAGGCTTGAAAAAGTGCCCCCCCCGGCCGAGCTGGCGCGGTTGTTTCTAATGACGCAGCCACGCAGCTCCGGGTTTCCGCCATCCCAGGACACTCCCCCCGCGCCTCCGTCGCACAGGTTGTTCTCGATCACGCAGTCTTCGAGGAGCGCATCCGAGCTGGTTGCCCGCACGCCGGCGCCGAGCCAGTTGACATCGCAGTGGGCTATCACGCAGCGCCGAATCGTTGGGCTGCTGTTAGCGATGAGGATGCCTCCGCCTCTGCCGAACACGTCCTGGCGGCGGCCATTGATGATCGTCAGGCCGTCCAAGATCGCCTCGCGCGTTTCGCTGTTTTCGAAGATGAATGCTCGGCCGTCGAACTGGCAGTCGATCACCGTCGCGGCCACGACGGCGCTCGAACTCGGATCGGCGCTACGCACCGTGATGGCCTTGCCGGAGAAGTCGATTTCCTTGTTTCCCGGCCCGGTATAAGCACCCTGGCCGCCTTCTAACACAATCTCGTCGCCGGTGGCAGCTGCGTTGATGGCCGCCTGGATCGTCGGATAGTCGCCCGAGCCGTCCGCCTTGATGTTGATGAGATCGCCGGCCGCGGTAGATGCCGCAAGTGCGCCGACGGCGCACGCGAAGATCGGCACTACCGCGAAGCTGTGGCGTGGGCCTTTCGCGTGCGCTGTCGACCGGCCGCTGATCGTGAGCATCGTCAAGCAGTCAATGCGAGGTGACATGGTTTCCTCCTCACGAGGGTCAGCGCTGAGTATATCAACGCGGCAGTGTGACTGCAACTGTGTTCCTTTAGCACAGTGACTTCGGGGCGCGGGCTGGGCAGTCCCCCTCTGTCGACAGGGGCAGTGTGGCGTTGCTTACCTCGATGCCGGGGCGACGGCTGTTGACTCAACCCGTTTGGTTGTCGAGTTCGTCCTGGTAGCGGGCCATGACGGCTTTTCGGGTGACGAGGCCTTCGATGCGGGTTTCGTCGGTTGGGCTGGCGACGGGTAGTGACTCGACCTCGGCGTGGGCGAACTTGTCGAGGACGCGGTCGAGCGTTTCGTGGCCGGTGACGGTCGTGACGCCCGGGCGAAGCAATTCTCCGACAACCAGCAGCGAGACGGCCTCGGGCTGGAGCAGTGCCTGCCTGACGTCAGCGCCGGTGACGAGGCCCTGGTAGACGGCTTGGTGGTCGACCACGACGAAATCGACGGCGTCGGTCTCGCCGGCCACGTCGATGAGCGTCTGCAGCGGATCGTCCGGGTGGACGAACTGCACGGGTGCGTGCTCGACATCGTCGACGGTGATCCGGCGGAGGATGGTCAGATCGGTGACACTTCCGATGCGTACGCCGCGGCGGCGGAGTTTGAGCGTGTAGATGCTGTCGCGCATCAGGAGCCGTGCGCCGAAGGTGGCGATGATGGCTGCGAACATGACGGGCAGTATGGCCTTGGGCTCGCGCGTGATCTCGTAGAGCATGACGATAGCGGTCAGTGGCGCGTGGGTCGTGCCCGCGACGACGGCCGCCATGCCGACCAGGGCGTAGGCGCCGACGCTTTGGTCCTCGATCAACCCGACGGTTCGCAGAGCCAGCCCGAAGGCGGCGCCGGCTGTGGCGCCCATCAGCAGCGACGGCGCGAAGACGCCGCCCGAACCACCGAAGCCGAGTGTAAAGCAGGTCGCCAGTATCTTGAGCGCGCACAGTGCCAGCACCAGGCCGGCGGTGGTATTGAGCGTGGTGGGGTCGAGCATGGCCCGGATTTCGGGGTAACCGTTTCCGAAGAACGCGGGTGCGGTGGTCGCATCGGTCAGCCACACGTAGCCGATGCCGGAGAGGCCCAGCAGGACGGCTCCGAGTCCGGGTTTGAGCCATTCCGGGAAGACGAGCCGGTCGGAGAGGTCTTCGGTCCAGTAGAGCGCCTTGATGAAAGCGACAGCCACCAACGCACAGAGGGCCCCGAGCACCAGGAACCACGGGAGTTCGAATCCGTCGAACATGTACTGCGTGTCGCGCAGGGTTGCCACTTCGAAGATCGCCTGGTCCGTGTCGACCAGGGCGTGCATGATCGAGCAACTGATGACGCTGCTGAAGACGACCGGGGAGAACGTGCGGAACGAGAAGTCCTTGAGGAAGATCTCGAGGGCGAAGAGGACACCGGCGATGGGTGCGTTGAAGATGGCGGCAATGCCGCCGGCGACGCCGCACGCCACGACGACACCCATCTGTCGTCGCTGGATGCCGAGGTATTGTCCGACGCTGCTGCCGATGGCGGCGCCGATCTGGATAATCGGGCCCTCGGTGCCGGCGGAGCCGCCCGAGCCGATGGTCAGGGCGCTGGCGATGGACTTGGCGGCCGCCACGCGCGGGCGGATGACACTGCCCTTGCGGTACATGGCGTCCATGACTTCGGGGACGCCGTGTCCTTTGGCCTCGCGGGCGAAGAAGTATGTGATGAGCCCGACGGCCAGCGCGCCGGCGGTCGGCAGCACGATGAGCATCCACGCACGCCCGTCGAAGAGCCCGCCGTCACCTCGGTCGCCGTAGGCGATATGCCTGGTCCACTCGATCAGGCTGAAGAAGAGGTGCGCGAACAGGCCGGTGGCCGCCCCGATGAGGATCGACACGAGAACCAGAAAGTACTCGTCCTTGAAGCCGACCTTGGCGATCGCGCGCGTGAGTCGGATGCGAAATCGTTGACCTCGCAGGGCGATTTTCTTGACTTGGCCGGTCACACTGGCATTCCGTGGGTGAAAGGGGCGTACGCTAGCAACGGGCTGAGTCCGCCGCAAGCGCACGGGGCGAGTACTTCGCCGGTGCGGTATGATCTTACAGGCCTGTCGCTAGACGCATATCGACCATGTAAGATGTCGGCATGACGGGCGACCACAATCAACCGGTATTGGGCGAGCAGGTATATATCGCTCCTACGGCCTACGTGGGCGGCGACGTGACGCTCGGTGACGAATGTACGGTGATGCATCACGTCACCATACGGGGCGACATCGCTCCGATTCGGATCGGGGCGCGGGCAAGCATCCAGGACGGCGCCGTTTTGCACACACCCGACGGCACGGCGCTGGACCTCGCGGAGGATGTCGGCGTGGCCCACCGGGCGGTGGTTCATGGCCGGCGGATCGGTCGGCGCACGCTGATCGGCATCGGCGCGGTTCTGCTGGACAATTGTGAGATTGGCAGCCGATGCGTAATAGCAGCGGGCGCGGTCGTGACGCCGGGCATGGTGGTCCCGGATGGTAAGGTCGTGATGGGAACGCCCGGGCGGATTGTGCGCGACGTGAGCGAGCGGGATCTCGAGATGATCGACGAGGTCATCAGGAACTACCGCCGACTGAATCGGCTGCACGCAGCCGGGCACTTCCCCAATATTGCCGCTGGTTAACCGAATACTTGAGAAGCCGCGGATTTCGCGGCGCGCGGTGGCGATGGTGCGCTCGCATCCGCTTGTCCTACAAGCGGTTATAAACACGAGTGGGAATTCCAATTGCTCCGGCGCGGGTTACGGCGCATGTTATATGTAGTGCAGAAGCGGGCGCGGCGGCTGCCGGCGACTCATCCCGACGCGGTCGGGGATTTCAGCCACAGTTTCTCATGTTAAGCAAAAGAAACAAAGGGCGGTCGTGGCTCGTGTCTGCGTCTGTTAGAATGGTTCCGGGTTCGAGTCTTGGCCGCTGAGGGGAGCGGCGTGGCGCTCACGCGCCC
>JAJDDX010000082.1 GCA_029260055.1 Phycisphaerae bacterium | reverse complement strand
CGCCACGCATTCTACTTTCAAGCGGATGGCGATTCAGCGACCTTGGTATTCGAGAGCACTACGGGCGAGGCAGGAGGACCTTTTGACTCTGCTGGCGCGGCCGTGGATGATGTTGTGGTTTCTCCGCATTCACTCGCCGTTCCGACGGTTTCCGAATGGGGCCTAGTTGCGATGGTGCTCGCGCTACTAGTAGTAGGCACACTCGTGTTCATCAGACGTAGCGCGCCGCACGCGGCGCCGTGGTGCAAAGCTGTTCGGGGGCACGAGCGGTAGAAGCACTGCCCGACGACTCCCGGGCTTGATGTCGAACTGAATCCGCCCGCGCCCTACTGACTGACGTACTCGCCATCTTGGATGATCGGCATCCAGGCCTTCGACCACGTCTCGTCAAGAGCGCGATCTGAGTCGGCGTCGGTGACCTCGATTCGGAGCAGGTTCAGGTGCCGGTCGACAAGAACGTGGAATTCGCGGCCAGGGCTTCGGGGGGCGGCAAGCGTCTTCGTAACGTGAATTCGGAACGCCAAGTCGATCCCCGGTTCGGTCGAGCCTTGGATGGTCTCGATGTCCAGAATCGAAATGACATCCTCCGGGTCCGGATCTGCCGGTGGGTTCGAGCCGCTCTGCAGGCGCCGCGATGGGGCACCATAGGTGTTGCCGCCGGCGAAGATGATCTTGTTGCCGATGGCCGTCGCTACGAGCCCTTCGCGCGGCTGCGACAGATTCTCAACAGACCATTGTCCCGTCGAAACGTCCAGGACGTCAATGCGCGAAGTGAGCGTCCACTCGCCGTTGACCGGATACATTCCTCCCGCGAACACCGCCTTGCTGCAAGCCGAAGCGGCCGCCATGTTGCATCGGCCGAGTGGAATCCTGTCGACCGACCAGTTGCGGTGCGCAGAGTCGTATACATCGAGAGAATCGCTGACGCTGATCGGCTGGATGTGGCGATCCCCGCCCGCAAAGAGCGCCAGAGCGCCGACGGTCGTAGCCGCGATACCGGTTCGTGCCTCCGAGAGCTTCTCGACGGTCCGCTGCAGCGTTTCGCAGTTGAATATGTCGACCACGTCCGTAGCGCCCCCGGCGACGTGCCCGCCCGCGAACAAAACTTCGTTTCCGACGGCGGTTGCTCCAATCCTGTCGCGCCCGATTGAGAGATCGAGCTGCACGCGATTCCATGTGACGCAGTCAATCACATCGATAGCGCTGCTGAGTTCGAAGTCCGTGGCCATCCCTCCTGCAAAGAACGCTTTGTCGCACGCTGATGCCGCCGCAAGTTGTTGTCGGCCGGCTGACAGCTCCTTGGTGGACCACTCCTCTGTGTCGGCGGTATAGGCATCCACGAGTTTGCTGACGTACCCGCCGCCCCCTCCACCTGTGTAGCCGCCGGCAAAGAGCGCTGTGCCGTTACATGTGGTTGCAGCGAGCCCATGGCGCAGTTCTGCAATCGTGTCTTTTGTTCGTACAAAACCACAGCCGTCTAAGTCGGCCGCAGCTGGTAACTCGTAGATTTCAATCACGTTCGAATCGAGTGCGCCGGCAATAATGGCCTTATCGCCAACGGATGTCGCCGCATGGTCCGCACGGACATGGCGAAGCGGATCGGCCACGCACATGCCCGTCTCACAGTCATAGACGTCCACGACGTCGCTGTTAAGCCAAGCTCGCTCGGAACAGGGGAGGTTAACCATGGCATAGGCATGCGGCTCCGAATGTCGCCGCGCCGCGCTGAACCGGCTTCGCGGTGGACCGCAGCCCTCCATATCCATCGGATCGAGTATCATGACGGCCTGCACGAACGTGTAGTCCGCCGGGCGACCATGCTCGCCGTTTCTCGGGAGGTATGGCCTGACGGGATGCGGTTTCCCGAACCCGTCCATCTTGTCGTTCATTCCCCAAGCGAGAAGCGCGGGTCTTTCCTGGTCGAAGAAGTCTCCGATGATCCGCACCCCGGAGAGATGTCCCTGATGCCAGAATACAGGTCGGACCTGCTGTGACCGTGGGTCTATCAGTGCCAGCAAGCCGGGATACTCGGTGACGTCGGACGCGACAACTACGACCTCGTCGCCCGACTCGCCGTCAACGTCGCCGATCGACATGGCGTCAAGCTTCCATTGCGATAGCCGCTCGGCTTCTTCCCAAGAGCCCGGCTCAGGAAGAACTAGCTTGCCGGCGAGTTCTCCGTTCGCGTCGAAAACGAAGAGCGAGACGCCGTCAACCGGCGTAACCGTTCTCGCTACGATGTGATGTCGGCCGGTTCCATGTAGGTCGAGCAACTCGACCTCGGTAAATGAGCATTTCTTCCCGTGAAATGGGACGATGCGGTAGGTTTCCTCTGTCCCCTCACGGCTCAGTTCTATAGTGCCTGGTTGGCCGCGTACTACTTCTGCCATGTCGAGCGGTGCCGGTGTCAGCAACCGCAACGCAAACAAGACCGCCGCGGCAAGCAAGACGGTGCTCGCGATCGCACGGCGAACGCTGCGCCGCCTCTCGATCGACCTGACTCGTCCGCCCTCGGTGAGCGCGTCAAGTGCCGCTGCCGCCGACTCGAACCGGTCTTCCGGCTGCTTGGCCATGAGGCGCAGGGCGAGGCTACTGAGGACCGGGTCGGCACTGTCGCTGAGTGTGCGTGGGTCGGGCGGCGGCATGTTCAGGATCTGGTGGATCACGCCGGAGGCCTTGTCCGCCTTGAAGGGCGTTCGGCCCGTCAGCATCTCGTACAGCACGACTCCGGCTGAGTAAAGATCCGCACGGTGGTCGACGCGGTCGTCTCCGCGAGCCTGCTCCGGGCTCATGTACTCCGGCGTGCCGAGCACGGAGTCGGGCATGGTCATGCGGCTCTGGGCCGTCGCCATGCGGGCGAGGCCGAAGTCGGCGATCTTGGCGGTCAGCCCGGTGCGGCCGCCGTCTCCGCCGACCGTGGAAGTTCTCGGCGATCCACGTTCATTCTGGTCCAGACGAGACAGCACGATGCCGCGTCGCCTAAGCATCCGTGGGGCCGCGCAGGCTGAAGCCTGCGGCTCGGGTCCGGCGCCCGCTTCGGCAGGGCGACTGAATGCCTGTTCGAGTCCAGCGCCTTGCAGCAGAATGTTGGATGACTTGATGTCGCGATGCACCACGCCCGCGTCGTGAGCCGCTTCCAGCCCGGAGAGGACCTGGCGGAACAAGTCGCGAGCGGTGTCGGCGGAGAGCGGGCCGCGGCTTCGGATCAACTCCGCTAGCGACGGTCCCTCGACGCACTCCATAGCGAGGTAATGCGTGCCGCTTGTCTCGCCTGTTTCGTGGAGGGTGACGATGTGGGGGTGTTTCAGCCCGCCGGCTGCCTTCGCCTCACGCGTGAACCGCTTGAGCGCTCGATCGTCGTGGACGAGTTCAGGGCGAAGCAGCTTCAGGGCGACCGTGCGGTTGAGGCACTCCTGCCGTGCCCGAAGCACGACACCCATCCCGCCGCCTCCGAGCGAATCTACGATCAGAAAGTCACCGAGGGCGGCTGCGTAGTGGGGGTCGGGCGATTCGCGGAGCATCCCTTGCCGGATGAGCTGCGGCACGATGTCGCCCGGCTGCTTCAGGCCTTCCAGGACGCCCAGGTGTGCCAGGAGTTCGTCTGCATAGTGGGGATGCTCGGCACGTATAGACGACTCGCCGATAGCCTCGCCGCGCTTTTGGCGGTCCAGGAGATCATTGAGTATCTGCCCGATCCGCTGCTCGCGCGTCTCGGTTGAGCTTGGCTCGTTCGAGTGGGTATCGTGCATGTATCAATGAGGACGTAGATCGGTGTTGGAACTTCTGCACCTCGTACGCCCCAGCATAGCAGATCGAGGGTCGGGTTTCACGCAAGATGTTGCGAAAGACCCATGTTGGGGACTGCGTGGAGTCGGACTCGGCGATCTCGGCTTGGCCGAACGCCATGCGTGCGCATGCATCACGCGGCCGCCGGTTCTCGTTTCCCTTCCAGCAGGCTGTAGACCGCGGGGATGACGAACAGCGTGAGCAGTGTCGAACTCGCCAGGCCGAAGACGACTACGACGGCCAGTGGCCGTTGCACTTCCGCGCCGAGGCCGCGTGCCAGAAGTAGTGGCATGAGACCCAGGATCGTCGTGACAGCCGTCATGAGAATGGGGCGGAGGCGCAGCAGGCCGCCCTCCACCAGCGCATCGTTTAGTGACTTGCCGTCGGCCCGGTGCGCGGTGATATAGCTCACTAGCACGACGCCGTTTTGCACCGCGACGCCGAAGAGGGCGATGAACCCCACCGACGCGGGCACGGATAGATACTCGCCGGTGATCCAAAGCCCGAAGATGCCGCCGATCAAGGCGAGCGGTACGTTGACGATGATGATGACCGCGCAGCGTGCCGAGCTGAACGACATCCAGAGCATGATGAAGACAGCCGCGATCACGAACGGCACGATGATCGACAGCCGCGCCATGGCTCGTTGCTGATTCTCGAACTGCCCGCCGTATTCGATGAAGTATCCCGGCGGCAGTGTGACGTCCTCATCGATGCGCTGACGCATGTCGGACAGCACGCCGCCTAAGTCTCGCCCGCGCACGTTGCCCTGAATGACCCAGCGGCGCTGGTTCTTCTCTCGATTGATCTGGATGGGGCCGACGACCTCCTTGACCATCGCCACTTGCGACAGGGGAATGAGCGAGCCGTCGTCGGTGTGGACGAGGATGTTGCGGATCGCCCCGGGATCGACGCGTCGCTCCTCCTTGAGTCGGACGTGGATGCCGAACCGTCGCGTGTGGCGGTAGAGCGTGTCGATCACCTCGCCGCCGATGGCCAGCTCGACCGTCTCCTGTATCTCGCTTATGGCGATGCCGTAGCGCGAGCAGGCCTCGCGGTCGGGGATGATCTGAACTTGTGGCTGACCGAGGCTCTGCTCGACGGACAGATCGACCAGGCCCGGCACGTCCTCGATGGCGGCGCTGATCTCCTGGGCTGTGTCCTGCAGCACCTCCAGGTCCTCGCCAAAGAGCTTGATGGCGAGCTGCGCCTTAATGCCCGACAGCAGTTCATCGAAGGCATTTTGGATCGGCTGCGTGAAGTTGAGCTGAATCCCCGGCCAGGTGGAGAGGTCGGCACTGAGCGCGGTGATGAGTTGTTGTTTCGTCTTGAACCGTGTCCAGCCGCCCATCGGTGTGAGGTCAATGTGGACTTCGGCGTAGTTGACCGGGTGTGGATGGCTGCCGGCCTCGGGTCGTCCGATCCTCGATATGGTCTGAGCAACCTCGGGGTAACGCACGATGCGTCGTTCGAGCCCCATGATGGTGTCGGTGGCTTTGTCGAGCGAAATGGAG
Organism: Phycisphaerae bacterium; assembly: GCA_029260055.1. Classification (GTDB taxonomy): domain Bacteria; phylum Planctomycetota; class Phycisphaerae; order UBA1845; family UBA1845; genus JADFOB01. Next base: position 3,604 of record JAJDDX010000082.1, on the reverse strand, counting down.
GGTGTCATTGTGACGCCGATCAGGATGGAGCCCTCCTCCAACGTCGGAATGAACTCGGTCCCGATAAAGGGGAGCAGCGCCATGCTGGCGACGAAGGCCACGAGGGCCAGGCCGATCACCGCGTACCGTCGTCGGATCGCTTCCTGCAGCAACGGGCGATAGATGTTCTTGAGCTTGGTGACGAGGACGAACTCTTTGTGGGCGCCCTTCTTGAGCAGCAGGGCGGAGAGTACCGGAGCCACCAGCAGCGCCGTGAAGATCGAGCCGATCAGGGCGAACGCGACGGTGAACGCCATCGGCGAGAACATCTTCCCCTCGACGCCTTCGAGCGTGAAGATCGGCAAAAAGACGATGACGATGATCGCGATGGAAAAGACGATGGGGCGGCTGACTTCTTTGGCTGCGTCGCGGATCACCTCGATCTTGGGTCTGCTCTCGTTCTCGGCTTCGTTCAAATGGCGGAAGATGTTCTCGACCATGACGATGGCGCCGTCGCCGAGCATTCCGATGGCGATCGCGATCCCGCCCAACGACATGAGGTTGGCTGAGATACCCTGAACGCCCATGCAGATGATGGCGATCAGCGCGCAGATCGGCAGGGAGAGGATGACGATGGCGGCAGTCCGCACGTTGCCGAGGAAGACCAGGAGCGTGAGGAGGACGAGCAGCGTGCCTTGCATAAGGGCTTTCTTGACCGTCCAGGTGGCATGGTGGACGAGTTCGGCCTGCTCGTAGTAGGGAATAAGCGAGACGCCTTGCGGTAGCGAGGCTTGGACGCCTTTGACCTTGTCGTAAAGACGCTCGATGACCTCCGACGTGTTCGATCCATAGAGCTTCAGCACCATACCGGAGACGACTTCGCCTTCGCCGTTGCGCGTGACGATGCCGCGCCGAATCTCGTTTCCATAGGCCACCTCCGCCACGTCGGCCAGGCGAATGGCCACGCCGCTTTCCGTCCTGACGGGGATCGCGTGGATGTCGTCGAGGTCTTCGAGCAACCCGATCCCGCGGACGAGCGACTCTTCGGAGCCCAGGACCAGGAACTGCCCGCCAACATTCTCGTTGTTCGCCTGCACCGCCTCGACCAGGTCTTCCATCGAGAGGCGGTAGCGAAGCAGGGCGTCGGGGTCCACGCGGATCTGATATTGAAGCACATGCCCGCCGATGGAGAGAATGTCCGTCACACCGGGCACGGTCTGGAGTTGGAATTTGACGACCCAATCGTTCAGCTCGCGCAAGTAGGTATTCGGCTCTTTGCCCTCCGTGTCGGTCGTCTCATCGAGCGTGAGGTAGTAGATGAAGATCTGGCCCAGCCCGGTCGAGATCGGGCCGAGGATCGGCGGCTCGTGCATCTCGGGAAGCTCGGCGACGGCGGCGCCAAGTCGCTCGTCCACCAGTTGGCGGGCGAAGTAGATGTCGAAGTCTTCCTGGAAGTAAACGTAGATGACCGCCATGCCGAAAGCGGAGGTGGACTTGATCTGGGTCACGCCCGGCAGCCCGTTCATGGCGGATTCGATCGGGTAGGTGATGAGGCGTTCTATCTCTTCCGGCGCCATGCCGTGCGCCTCGGCAAACACGGGGACCATGGTCGGTGAGATGTCGGGGAAGGCATCGACGGGCATTCTTCGGTACTCGAAGATGCCGTAGCCGGTTACCGCAACCATCGCGAGTATGACCAAGCCCTTGGCGTTGAGGGCTGCTTCGACAAGCTTGTCAATCATCTGGCATTCTTCCCTGCGATCAGGTTCCGTAGGTCCGTTCGTCGCGCTAGTGGCCGTGCCCGGCGTGAGCGCCGAGGCCGCTCGTCACGATCTTCGCCTTCAGTTCAAACGCACCTTCCACCACGTAACGCTGGCCCGCTTCGAGTCCGGCGAGGATCTCGACTCGGTCTCCGTCGCTTTGTCCGACAGCGACTTGCTCAGCCACCAGTTCGGTGCCGGTGTCGATGAAGACGACGGACTCCTCGCCGATCCGCTGGACCGCTGTTTTCGGGATCACGATGGAAGCCTGTGGTTCGCCGACTGCCAGTTCCGCCGTCACGAACAGGCCCGGGCGCCATTGTCCGTCAGGGTTGGCCAGGATCACCCGAGCCAATGCCGTACGCGTTCTTGCATCGACGATGGGCGCCACGAACGAGATGACGCCCTCTATCGCGCCGCCGCTTTGGCTCGGCCTGATTTGAACAGCCTGCCCCTTTCGCACGCGGACCAGGTCCTTTTGATACACACTGATGTTGACCCAGACGGTGGAGAGATCGGCCACGGTGAATGCCGTCGAGTCGTCGCCGTGCTTCTCGCCGAGCGTCAGGTGCTTTCCGATCACCGTGCCGTCGAAGGGAGCGCGAAGAGGATAGCGTGCGAGCCGTTCCTCGATTTCGCACAGGTCGATGGCAGGCGGCTTGGCGGCATTGGCCGCGCTAGGCTTGCAGTTCTCGCAGTTTGGATCACTGCATGGCGTTTGCTGCGGCGGCGCGCCGGGCGTTTGGGGGGCCACGCGCTCGAGTTCCTTGACGTCCTCCGCCGAGAGCCCGAGCACGTAGAGGCGTCGCTCGGCTCCTTTGAGTTCCATCTCGCGGAGCTGTCGCTCTCGTTTGGCCTCGAGCAGAGCTCTTCTGATCTTGAAGGCGATACTGTCGCGTTTGGCGGTGTACAGCGCATCCGCCTTCTTGTACGCGGCCTCGACCGCCTGGAATTCGCTCTGGCTTGCGACCTTCTTCTCGACGAGTTGCTTTTCCCGCTCGTGGGCCGCCGCGGCGAAGACGAACTCCGCATAGGCGGAGACGAGGTCGCTGCGGTACTCGCCCATCGAGCCTCCGTTCATGCCTCGGAGTGCTTCCAGCGACGGTGACGCGTCGAGGGCCTTCAGGAACGCTGCGGTGTTGTCGTGTACTTCCTCGGCGCGGGTAAAGTCGATGGTGCAGCAGCCTACCTCCGCCCACTTGGCGAGGAAGTCGACCTTGGCCTCTCCCAGTTCGACGCTCTCGAGCCAGGCCATGATCTGCCCGGCGTGAACCTCATCGCCGACGCTGACGAGCACTTCGCCAACGATGCCGGGTGATCGCGGTGTGATGTGGGCTACCCGGTCGGCGTTGAGCACGATCTCGCCGGGCAGTCTGACGTTCGCGGTCAGGGAGTCGGCGCCGGCTGTCGCCAGTTTGATTCCGAAGGCCTTGCGCTCTTCGGGCGAAAGCCGCACCGACGGCTCGTCGCTGTGATCATCACCTGCGTGATCGTGCGCGTCTTCTCCGACTTGCGCATCCTCTTCGCCGTGGGGGGCTTTCGCGTGATCGTGTCCCTCATGCGCATCGGGCTCGTCGACTTTCGGGTGTTCGTCCTCGCGGTGGACCTCACCCGGCGGATGCACATGCGGGTCTTTTTGGGGCTGCGCCTCTTCGCCGTGCTCATGATCATGCACTTGCGCGGGATCGCCGCCCGCCGGTGACTGGGCATAGGTCCAAGAGAAAGCGGCCACACCGGTCACGCCTATCGCGATCGCGATCACTATGGCGAGTTTTGTATTGCCGTTCATTAGTTCGTCACTCCGCATGTTGTCTTGATCGTGCCTTGCGGCACGGAGCTTCTTTCCACGGTTCCTACAACAGGAC
>JAJDDX010000081.1 GCA_029260055.1 Phycisphaerae bacterium | reverse complement strand
GACGCGCGAACCGTGTTGAGGGAGCTCGATCTGAGCTCGGCCTTTTACAAGCGGGGCAGTCCCTGGCCAGTAGGTCCCGTCCTCACCGGCTTCCATTCTTGCATTAACTTTTTCCTTGGTTGGGTCCGTCGGATGCGGTTCAACGAAGCTCACTTGTCCTGTCTTCGTAATGTCACCAACGACGTGTACATCGCCGTCGAACAGCCCGGCCCAACCACCCGCATCGTGCCTTCCGTAGATCCCAGCGTAGCCAGGATCCTCACTCTCGCCCCACACACCGTGGTTGCCGGAGCTGAGTGCATGCACGCCTCTGCCGTTCTCGGAGTACGCTGACACCGCTCGCCCAGCACCGCCAGCTCGTGCTCGCACTGCGTTTCCGCTACCGGTCGCTTCTACGTAGAGTCCTGGGCCTTCGCCCGTGTTCGTCACGCTCGCGACGAAGCCGGCTGCGACCGATGATTCAACCGTCAACTTGAGTGCAGGCGCACTCGTGCCGATGCCTACGTTGCCGCTGTTCGTGCTGTGGATGTCACTACCGGTTTGCGCCCAATGGCCGCTGTCGCCGGTACTTGCTGTCGTCTGTGTGGTTCCGTCCGGGAATCTGATTCCTCCATCTGAAGAGTGAATCACCCCGGCCACTTGAAGCCGCCCCGTTGGCACGGTTGTTCCCATGCCCACGTTGCCGAACCTATCGATGAAGAATGAGTCCTGAGAACTACCGACACGAGTGATGTAGAATCCGGCCGGGAAAGAATCCGCTCCCAGCTCCCAGTTGCTGCTTCCGCTCGAAAGACGAATCTCCGCCGCCGCCTCGTTTTGCGTTTCCTCCAGGAGCAAATTGATCTGATTCGCTGACTTTTCTTCAATGTGCCCCTGGCCGGGCGCGTTTACTCCGATGCCAAAGTCACCCGCAGGCGTGACGCTTATTGCGTTGCGATGCATCAAGTATTGAGGATGATGATCATCATCCAGGCCCATCAGTTGGCCATGATCGGTGACGCCTGTCTGGCAATCCGAAGCGTCGCAGGTGCCATCCCCGTTCAGATCTTCCGCACCATCGCAAACTGCATCTTCGTTGAGATCCCAACAAGATCGCCCGATGCAATCGCGGGCGTCGCAGCTTCCATCTCCGGTTTGATCCTCGGCTACATCACAAACGTTGTCGCCATCCATATCCCAGCAGGCGACGCCATCCGCTCCATCCTGGCCGGGAATCCCCTGTTCTCCTCGCTCTCCGGGCGCTCCCTTGCAGTCGTTAGCGTCGCACCCGCCGATCCCATCGATGTCTTCATCGACTCCACACGCCCCGTCACCGTCGAGGTCCCAGCACGGAAGTCCAGCGACGCCGGGAGGACCGGTTGGACCCGGAGCCCCGTCTGCTCCAGGTGCCCCAGGTGCACCAGCCGGGCCAGGGTCGCCCGCCGGCCCCATAGACCCAGGCGGCCCCACGCAATCGTGAACATCGCATGTCCCGTTGTCGTCGCTATCTTCATCGGGGCCGCATGTCCCGTCGCCGTCCGAATCCCAACAGGCGAGGCCAGCATCACCGGCGACACCGCGCGTCCCTGCAACCCCCTGTTGTCCCGGGGCGCCAACCGGACCGGCTGGCCCGGGTGGACCGACTGGCCCAGCGATCGGCTCAACGAAGCTGGCCACAGCCTCAACGAACCCGCCATCGCGGGCAAGCGTTGAGGCCACCTCATCTACTGACGGGAGCGGCTGTCCCACCTCGCTGTCACTCGGCGCAGGTTCCAGGCCGGCACCGGCCGCGTCATCCGCAGTCGCCACCGTATTCCCACAACCAGTTGCCAGGACGATGAACGCCGCTGCCAGGAAACTCAACGAGCCCGACCAAGCTCTGCACCCTCTCACCATCACGCACCCTCCGATCTGTATCGCAGTTCTCGTTTATGAACAGACGACAAGCGACCGCCTTCACGGACCCGGCGCCAGCCGCCATGCGGCATAAGACAACGCCACTGACTTCAATGCTGTGGCCGTCGTCGCTTCCTCGAATGCACGACTCGCGCCAAGGCGGTCGCCGATCGCAAGTCGCTGTTCGCCAATGTAATACCAGGCTTCGCATCGTCTCAGCTGATGATCACCAGCCGAAGCGAGCACAGCGTCTTCCTTTCGGTGACCGAGGCAGAACTCCAGTAGCATGCGCTGCCACGCTCCGATGTCATCCCGATTGACACAGCGTTGGAGTACCACTTTGGCGTCCTCCGCCCTCCCAACCTCCCGCAAGACGATAGCAAGCTGCAAGTATCCGGAGGCGTGCTCGGGCTTGACCTGGACGTGGTGTTCGAAGCTCTCGACTGCCTTCTCTACGTCACCGAGAAACCGATAGGCCTGTCCTGCGTGCCAGTAGGCTTCCTTTGAGTTCTTGTCGAGCTCGATTGCGGTTTCGCAGTCGCGTGCTGCTGCTTCGTATTGCCCGGCTGTTAGAAGTGCGGTGGCACGATGGCAGAAGCTGGCTTCGTTTTCGGGATCGAGGTTGATGGCGCGCGTGAACGCTTGAACAGCAGCGTCACCGCGTCCCAGCCGATCTAGCGCTACGCCGAGCGTATCCCACGTGTTGACCCATTCAGGCCGTAAGACGCTCAAGGCCTCGGCGTCCGCCCGCATCGTCGCAAAGTCGCGAAGCTCGTAGTTCGCCCAGGCGCGGCGGAGTCGAGCCCAGGCATGGTCTGGCTCGTGGTCAAGGGTCTTTGAGAAACACGAGTGCGCTTCGGGCCAATCGTTCGTAACGAGTCCACGCAGATACCACGCCTGCGCCGTGTCAGGCATGTGCCGAAGTGCAGTACTCTGGAGCATTCTCGCACGGCCCCGGTCCGTCGGTTCAAGCAGGGTGCCGAGCTGGAGGTTGGCCGCCCAAGCGGTCGGTTCTCGTCGCAGGAGACCCTCGATAATCGCGGTGGCCTCCTGGATCCGCTTCTTCTTGGCCAGGACACGGGCTTTCAGCAGCAGCGCTTCCAGATGTCCCGGCTGTTCATCCAGTACCTGGTTAACAGCAACGAGTGCCTCGTCGAATTCCCATCGCCCCTCCGCTTCCTGCGCATCTGTCCAGGAATCCGCACGGACATCAGAAGGGACAAGAAAGAAAACCAGCATCAGGCAGGCCGCTGCCGCCAATCCACCGGTGGCAACCACCAGCCGGGAACGTACGATCCTCGACGCCGTGCCCAGGAGCGTAGCGGCACCGCTCGAACGCAGAAGTACTTGTGCAGTGGCAACTTCTGCCCGGATGATCTCCAAGCGCCGCGCACATCGCGGGCAAGCTTGGACGTGTCGCTCATGTTCACCGAGCGGCCGTCCTTCGGTTTCGTGGGCGAAGAGGAGCGGCAGGCCGGGACAACCGTGGCCGAGGTCGTTGGCTGCCTCGCTGTCAACAAGCTCACTCAGCAATCGGTTCAAGCGTGCGTCGTTCATCACAAACCTCCAGTCCCCCCCCCGGGGCGACTGTTTACATTTGCCCTAGTGGACTCGCTGTCCGGTTGGCCGGTTAGCCAAGTTCTATCCGGCTCTGCGAAGCGCATCCCTGCACCCGTACGACTCCGTCGCCCAGTCGGATTTCGCTACAAAATGTTCTTTTTTTCGAGGCAGGCTCGGAGCTGGGCGCGGATGCGCCGGTACCGCCGATGAGCGGTCGAGGCGGCGATCCGCCAGCCTAGAAGGTGGCACGCGGAACCCTGCGTCAGCCCGTACATGTCGACATAGGCGATAAAGAGCCGGTCCTCGGGTGGGAGTGCGGTCAGGCAGTCGCGTACGGCCTCAACGTCCTCCGCACGCTCTGGATCGACCGTCGGGCTCGGCGGTGCTTCAGCGGTGTGGCCGATCGGAATGGAGCGTGTCCGCCACGCATCGCGGATCAAGTTGAAAGCAGTTTTGTGGAGGAGTGGGATGATGCCGCGGCGGGCTCGCGGCTTGCGAATCATCAATCGGACGAAGGCCTGCTCGGCAATCTCGTCCGCGAGCTCGGGATCACCGCATTTGACACGGCAGAACGCGAAGAGCGGTGTGCGGAGGGCTCGGTATAGCTGGTCAAGGGCAGCTGTTCCCGCCGGGGCGCCGTCGGAGCGGTAGCGTTCCCAGAGCTGGTTGGCTTCATCAGTGGACAGTAATGGCATGGAATCTGCTCGCGCGACTCGCGGTAGATCGCACCGTCTCAGCGCTCCTGCAGGAGAGTCCGGACGCCAAACCTCGCCGAGTGCATCATCACTCGCCCTCCGCGGGCACCAAGCCGTTTATCTTCCCAATGAGTGCGGCAACAGGGTCTTCCCCGATCGCGTTTTCTTTGAGCCTGAGCATCATGTGTTGCGGTTTCCGGTCAGCTCGCACTCGTTCCGTAAGTCCGAGGAACGTCTCAAGGTCGTTCGGGAACGTGTCCACTTTCGTTGTCAACCCTGTTGCACTCTCCGTGATCAGCTTCTTGATCTCGTCATGTGGTCGTCCTACACCGTCCGCATCAAACAACACGGCGTGTGGTACGTTCAGCGGCGCCAGGATGTTCATAAACCGGTGGATGTTGAACTTGCCCATGCAGTCGAGCACAAACACGCCTCCTCGCGGGCATCTCGCCTGCCCTGTCGCCAAGAGGTAGTTGATGACGGCTCGCTCTGTTGCGCCCTCCACAAGAAGCACATGGCGTGCAAAGAACATCCCGCATCGCTCAGGGTTCAGCCACAGGCAGTACTTGATGGCCTCCATGTCCTCTTTGAAGTCGTCAGCGCTTGCCTCGTATTTCGTGCCCTTCACAAGTTCGTTGATCTGGATGTTCTCCGCAAAGATCGCCGCCAGCTTCTCCGTACTGATCTGGCCGACCACCGTAGTGCCCTTAGCCTTACTCAACCGAGCGATGGACGGGATATCATCGATCGAGTTCGACACGTAGTACGGTGAATGAGAAGAAATGAGCACCTGATCCGTCTCACGCCCACCGATCGTCCGCAAGTTCGTCGCTAACTCGACTTGCTGTTGCGGATGCAGGAAGGCCTCGGGCTCCTCGAAGAGAAGCAACGTCATCTGCGGAGCGAACTCCTTCTTGTCCGTCGGTGTCGGCTGCGGCTGGTACTGCGCCGCCAACCGGATCAGCGTGAAGATGAGCACGCGCTGCAGGCCCTGCCCAAACTGCTCGGGGGCCATCTCCGACTGCAGCACTTCATCGTGGATCGCGTGGCTTACAAGGTTCTTGACGATCTGGCCTTCCGAGGGCGCACTGATGTTCAAGCGGAAGGAGGTGTCCCAGGAGGCGATCTCTGCGTTGATGTCCGTCTCAAGCTTCGTCAGCGACGCACCGTCGGCTGTCTCCTCTCCCTTGAAGGCCCCGGCAAACTCCTGGAACTGCCGCGTGAGCTTCTCGAAGGACGCGCTAGAGCGCACGAGCTTCTTCACGATGTCGTCGATGAGGTCACGGAGCGCGGACGGGCCGGACAGCTTGGTGTGTTCCGACAACCGGCTCACGTCTTCGATGTAGATGACATCGCCGAGTTTGCCCTGCTGGACGTTCTTGGCCCCGTAGAACTGCTCGTCGGCAATACCGCTGTCCCCGGTGAAGGCGTGGATCCCCGCCAACGGCTTGCCGTCCGTTCCCTTCTGGGTCGTCCGGAGGAACTTCCGCACCTTCAGGGCCTTACCCGGAAGCCGGTACTCTTCCTTGAGGTTGTCGTACTCATCGTCCGCGAGCGTAAACTCGATGTCGATCCAGCTCTCCGCTTCCGCGGTTTCGAACTTCGGAACATCTCGCTTCGGGTCGTACTTCAGTCCCTTTTCGTAGAACACGCGGAGCGCGTCGATGACGTTGCTCTTGCCGACGTTGTTCTCGCCAACAAGTAGCGTGTAGTCACCAAGCCGCACCGTGGCGTCAGCGATGGAGCGGAAGTTGTGGATCGTGATGCCCGTAATGTTCATGTGTCATCACCCTTGGCGTCTTCTCTCTGCGTTGGTCGCCAACCACTGCCATTCAATCGGTTCCCGATTGTAGTCCGCGAGGAAGTGCATGTGCACGACTGGCGCACCAACAGTCTACCGTTAGCGCGGGCGCATGCCAGACGCGTCCGCCTCAGGCAGGGGATCGAAGCCCGGGAGTGGCTCAGGTGCGGGGCCTTCGTACGTCGTTCGGCTCGCATCATGCTGAGAATGTCGCTCATGGCAATCTCTTTGATGTCATGGTTCTTAAAGGCGATTGAGCGGGCTGCACGGGCTGCCTCACTCTGGCCGGTGCCAGCACACCGGTAACACGCCATCCTTGGAGACCAAGTGACGCGTCAGTTCACGATGCTATCGGAGGTGCCAGCGTCGCGGATGTGGTTCGGGCCGCGCCAGGTTCGACGAGCATCAGGCAGCCAGGCCTCAGTGACACGCGATGTTTAAACCGCATTTAAGAGCCCGCGTTATCATAGGATTTCATAGCAAGGGAACAACCGCCTCCTCAACCATGATCCTCGCCGTCTTCGCGGGTCAAACGCTACAACTGCTTCCACCTGCTGCGCGCCTCTGACATCTAGAAGCATACCCAGCTCAGTGCCTCGTGGCCGTCGAAGACAGCAGTGCGTGTCGGTGTGAACGTCAGCTAGCAGCACTTCGTGCACCGTTGCCTGAATCAGACAGAGGACAGATCAGCCCTTCTCAGGCGTGCCACATGCCGTGGACGCGACTCCCGGTCGGCACCGTTCGCACGCCGCGCGGACAGGCAACAAAAGCCTGATTCTACCATTAGCGTTAAGGCACGGCTCCCAGGCGCCCGTGCCACCCTTGCCGAGGTGACCATGCGTGCGACCGATGCGGACTCCATCATCGTGGATAGGGATATGCTGAGTGATACGTTCCTTCCCGGCACGTTGATCGCACGGGACGCACAGGTCGCGCACCTGCAACGGTGGTTAGGCACGGCCGTTGAAACACGCTCGCCGGTGTATGTGTGGCTGTACGGTCCGTCCGGCGCCGGAAAAACCGCAGCTGCCCTGCGCGTCGTCAACCAACTCCAGGAGGCGCGGAATGTCGAGAGTGCGCTGATCAACTGCTGGACGCATGCCAGCTACTTCGAGGTACTGGACGCTCTCACGGCGGAGTTCCGGATCCTGCGTGCGGAGCAGCATCGGTCCAGCCACAAACTCGAAAAGATCAGTCGTCATCTCACGGGCAAGCCGTGCGTCATCATCATGGATGAGGTGGACCGGATGAAGCCGGCCGAGCGGTCCGGCACCCTGTACAACCTCGCACGGCTCGGGGCGGTCTCGCTGGTATGCATATCCAACGATCATGAGGCGTTGCATGGGTTGGATGACCGTGTCCGATCCCGGCTCAACCCAGCTACCATCCACTTCCCTGCATATCAGCGACAGGAGTTGGCGCAGGTGCTGCACGCGCGAGCGGAACACGGCCTGCGGACCAACGCTGCTTCCCGGCGTGCATTGGAGGCGATAGCGGCTCTTGCTGACGGTGATGCGCGTGTGGGGATCGGTCTATTGCGGAACGCAGCGCAGGCAGCGGACCAGAAGGGCGAGCACGAGATTGCAGCACAGGAACTCGAACGTCGCGCTCACGAGTTGCAGCAGGCGACGCACGCCCATCGACTTGCATCACTCACGGATGATCATCGCATCCTGTACCAGATTCTCGAACGATTCGGCCAGCTCACCTCAGCCGGCTTGCGGAAGGCCTACCTCCATCGCTGCGCAGAAACCGGGCGGCAGCCACTCGCGCCAAGGACGTTCTTCAATTACGCACAGCGGCTGGTTGAGGGCGGGTTCGCGACCCGCGAGCTGGCGCGTACGCAGGGCCGGGAGTGGCTGTTCAGGATTGTGAGGTGAGAATATGGCACGAGAGACGCATGCACAACGCCCGCGTGCGAAGCGCGGCTGGGGCGCGCTTGCGGCGGTGTTCTTGCGGAAGAAGAAGCGCATGCGAAAGCTGAAGGGGCGTCGGTAAACGGAGAAGGAGCTTACGTCCCCGATGCCCAATGTTACAGTTGGATGGCGACTGGCTCGCCAAACTTGGAAGAGGGAATTCGAGGCGCTCGTCCAAATCACGGCGGACGCCTGTGTCGGTCGCGTCGAAAACTAGAAGATCGACGCCCGCCTGCACGCAACTGAACCGCGCCTGAACGCCGCGGAGCACCGGTAAGTAACTGCCTGAGCTAGCGTTACGGGTCAAGGCGGGGGGAATCGAATACCGCTTCCCCCTGGCCGAGAATCGACATTCCCGAGCCAGAATCGCGCGTATTGCGAGACTAGAGCGAGTTCTGAATGACCACTCTTGACCCGTCGAGACTATTCGGCCCCGTCGAAGACCGGTTTCATCGCGTACTCATCGGGTACCATTCGTTCGCCCGAATTAACGCCGAGCCCGTGTCCCCATGTCGTCTCGCCCTCTCGGACGCCCGACTAGCCGCGCGGATCGGGCTTGCACAAGGAAGCGCGTATGGTCGCACGCACTCGGCGAGAATCCTCGCCCCCCGCGTCCTCCGAAGTACGGTCTTGTCCGCTCATTGCTCTGACCGCTCGTGGGTTTGGAGTCAGCAATGCTCTGTAGAAAAGCTCATTGACGACGAGGATCAGGATGTTGTGGGCGATCACTTTCAGTAGCATTGTCCGGCATTGACGACGGTAACTACGGGTGGACGTCGTTTCGCCCAGGCGACGTTTGATCATACTCATGACCGTCTCGACTTGCCATCGCTGGCCGTAACGGCGTTGCTCCTTCGGGCGATTGAAGTACCGGCGCATCATTCTGCGATAGTAACCGCTCGGCGGCTTGGCGCTGGGCCGGCCGATCTTCGGCGGGATGATCGATCTGATGTGCAGCTCGTTTCGCAGGAACGCATGCACCCATTCGCCGTCATAGCCCGCGTCGGCCAGCAGAGTGTCAATGTGGTGGCGTCGAGCAGCGGCGCGCATCACGTCGACCACATGCGGATGATCCGGGCTCGGGCCGCGTTCGCTGACGGCTGCGAGAATCAGATGACTGTCGCAGTCGCAAACCAGGCCGATCTTCGGCCAACGTCGATACGTCGTGGTTTGCACGGTCTGACGGCCTTTCGCGCGTCGCCGTACGAAGTAATGGCTGGTGTGGTGCGCTTCGAATCCGGTGCCGTCGATGGCCGTCAGCTTCAGGCGTTTCTTGATGATCTTCGCGCGGACGCCCGCGACAAGCGTTTGATCAAGGAGGCGGCTCGCGGCGTTTTTTTTAGCAGCCGATCAGCCGCTTTCTGCAGCGTCGTATAGTGCGGAACGTGCTCGAGTTCGATCGCGGCGCATAGGTTCGGACAGTCCGCCAGGATGCTGACGATGCCGCGATAGTCGGCCTTGAGGAACTCCTTGAGCAC
>JAJDDX010000009.1 GCA_029260055.1 Phycisphaerae bacterium | reverse complement strand
ATCAGGACCAGGCCTTCCCAGCGCGCCATCGTCAGGTCGCGAAGGAAGAACAGAAGCAACAGCGCCGAACCGATGAGCATGGCGCCTTCGCGTCTGACCAATGTGCGGGTTGTGCTGACCGAACGGATGATGGCCACGCCGCCGAGGATGAAGCCGAGATTGAAGATGTTCGATCCTACGATATTGCCAACCGAGATGTCTGCGTGGCCTCGCAACGCGGCGTTTACAGTTACGGCAAATTCGGGCGCGGACGTGCCCAACGCGACCACGGTCAGGCCGATGACCAGTTCCGACATCCCCAGCCGTGTGGCCAGAACCGCTGCGCCCTCCACCAGCCAGACCGCACCCCACCAGAGTCCCAGGACGGTCACCGCAATGATCACTACGTCCAGCGCCATTATCACCACAACGAGGAGGCCCGAGCGGGCACGATCCGTGGATCATGGTTCCGATAGCCTGTACCGAAGAAGGCATCCGACACCAACCAACTGCATCAACAGGTCGCTCGCGCCATCCACAGTGCTGAGCGTGACGGCCGACTCGCTGCCGCTTCGCAAAGGACCCACCCATGCCGCCTTTCTTCTGATCCGCCCACCTCTCGACGACTCACTCCACGGGGACTCGATGCAACCAACTATGCCTATCCGGTGCATCGCCAACCTGAATGGCGGTCAGCTTCTCGTATAGGGCGGTGCAGTATTGGCCTGGCGCCCCGTCGTCACAGAAGACCGCCTTGCGGTCGCCGAAGGTGATTGAGCCCACGGGAGTAACCACAGCAGCCGTCCCGCAACATCCGGCCTCCAGGAAACCGAAGATCTCTTCGACATGGATCGGACGCCTGTCGGGATTCAACCCCATCTCCTGCGCGAGCACGATCAGCGAGGCGTTCGTAATCGAGGGCAGAATCGACTCGCTGTGGGGCGTGACATACTGGTGGCCACTCGTTATGGCAAAGAAGTTCGCCGGCCCGGACTCGTCGATGTACCGTTTCTCCCGTGCATCCAGATACAAGACCTCGGCGAACCCCTTCTCTTTGGCGCTCATGCTGGCGCGCATTCCCGCAGCGTAGTTGCCACCGACCTTGACATCCCCGACGCCGAGAGGTGCCGCCCGATCAACGTCCATCTCGACGACGAGATCCACCGGCGTGAAGCCGGCCTTGAAATACGGCCCGACCGGCGTGGCGAATACAATGAACATGTACTCACCGGCAGGCTTGACGCCTACTTGCGGTCCGGTGCCCAGCACGAGCGGTCTGATATACATGCTTGCGCCGGTACCGTACGGAGGGACGAACCTGCGATTCGCACGAATGACACGGCAGACGGCATCGATGAACATCTCCTCAGGCACCGCTTCCATGAGGACCTTCCGGCATGAGCGTACCAATCGCTTGGCGTTCTCCTCAATCCGAAAGACGACAACGTCGCCATCTGAGGTTTCAAAGGCCTTGAGCCCTTCGAAGCACTCTTGACCGTAATGCAAGCAGGCCGCTGCCATGTGCAACGGAACAACTTCGTCCGGCGTGAGAGCTCCTTCGTCCCAGGCGCCGTCGCGCCACGTGTACCGGATGTTGTAGTCGGTCTTCTCGTACCCGAAACCCAGTTTCGTCCAATCAATGCTAGCCTTGCTCATGGCAGACGTTTCCTCCGAAGCACAAAGGTCTTTCGTTAGCGAAGCGCGAGCCAAGTGATTGGGACAGTGACCGAATTCCACAGGATTCTCGTTCCCGCGTGCTCGAGCGATCTCAGGGCTGCCTGCCACCGCACGGAACAGTAGAGCGTTCTCACGCTTCGCTATTCGGCCCCGAGGGCGGCTCGCCGTGTCTCTGATGTCAACGCTTGTCGGGCGGCGCTAGGCAAGACCGCCCTCACACTTCCTGGCGTATTCGATGCTATACCTCGTCCACGGAATGGCGCGCAGGCGAGCCTTCGCGATCCGTTCGCCCGTTGCCTCGCAGATGCCATACGCACCATCCTGAATTCGCTGGAGCGCTGCATCGATGTCGCGCAGGATTGATGCCTGGGCCTCGGACAGCCTCAGCGTAAAGGCCTGTTCCCACGTGTCGCTTCCGCGTTCGGCCATGTGGATCGGCATCGAATTAGATCCGTTTCCTCCTCCACCGCCACTGTTCATCGCTTCGTCGTGCAGGCAACGAACATCGCCAATGAGGTCACGCCGTTTATCCAAAAGCCGCTGCTGAAAGTCCTCCACCTCTTTCGGCGTCAGCCGCCTCCTATGCCGGCTGGGCTGCTTCGAGTTTCGCGCGACATACCCACCCTCGCCGGAAGTCTCGGTTGGCGTTCGCTTGTTGGCTTTGGATGGTCTCATTCCGGTCGTCGTCCTCTGCGCCAATTCAAGCCGACAGTGCAACACGGCGCCACTCGTATCATGATCTTAGACCACGTCACCCGGCCGGCTCGGCGAGTTCGTCCGTGTTCGCAGGGTGCGCTTGCGGTCGAGGGCGTCCCGTACCCGACGCGCGACGCGTTCCGCTGCACGGCCGACCGCCGACGCGACTTCGGCGTCGGTCGCCTCCGCCATGATCGAACCTGACGAAACCAGGCTGACCTCGATCCTGCAGCGTTGGTCCTCGCCGCCGCGCGGCCCGTTGATGTCTTCCAGGAACGCGCTGATGCGGCGGATTCGACCACCGAACCGAGCGAGCGCGAAACGAAGACGCCGCTCCAGTTGTGTCTCAAGTCTGCGGCCCAGCTTGCCGTGCCTCGTTCGAATTTCCACATGCATCGCGCGCTCCTTTCCGAGTGGGGGCTTGACCCGCCCCCGCTGATGGTAGTATACGACGCAGATGGAGAGATAGATAAATAGAAAATAGCGCGTGGACACATAGGCTTTCGCGATGTAGCTTTGAAGCATGGAGTGGCTTAACTACCATCACCTGCTCTACTTCTGGGTCGTGGCCAAGGAAGGAACGATCGCGGCGGCGTGCAAGGAGCTGAACCTGGCTCAGCCGACGATCTCGGCTCAGCTCCGCGTCCTGGAAAGATCGCTCGGCGAAAAGCTGTTCACACGGGTGGGGCGCAACCTCGCGCTCACGGAAACCGGGCGGGTCGTGTATCGCTACGCCGACGAGATCTTCACGCTTGGCCGCGACCTGACGGACGCCCTGAAGGGCCGACCGAGCAGCAGGCCGTTGCGGCTGAACATCGGGGTGGCCGACGTGTTGCCCAAGCTCGTCGCCTATCGGCTCCTTGAACCCGCTTTCCAGCTATCCGAGCCTGTTCAGCTCGTGTGTCACGAGGGGAGTCCGGCCGAGCTGCTGACTCGACTAGCGACCTATGAGTTGGATCTCGTGTTGTCCGACAGCCCGATTGGCCCCGACGTCAAAGTGCGTGCGTTCAACCACCTGCTCGGCGAGTGTGGCGTATCGATCTTTGGCACGAAGGACCTCGCCACCAAGTATCGGCGCCGATTTCCCAAGTCGCTCGATGGGGCACCATTCATCATACCCACGGCCAACACAGCCCTCCGGCGCGCGCTGGAACACTGGTTCGATTCCGAAGACATCCGCCCCTCGGTGTTCGGCGAGTTCGAGGATAGCGCCCTCCTCAAAGTGTTCGGCCAAGCTGGGGTCGGAGTGTTTGCCGCGCCAACGGTCATTGAAAAGGAAGTACAGCGCCAGTACAGCGTCCGGGTGGTCGGCCGTCTGGAGTCCGTACGGGAACGGTTTTATGCCATCTCGGTCGAGAAGAAGGTCAGGCATCCGGCGGTCCTCGCCATCGCAGATGAGGCTCGCCAGAAGCTGTTTGGCTGACTGAAGGTTGGATCAACTCATGATTCCCAGCACATTGGCAGCCGCCTCAGATACCGACTGGGCTATCATCGCGAACTTGTCCGTGATTCTGGTGAGTGCGGCCGTCGTCGCGGTTGTCATGCAGCGAATGCGGCTTGCTGCGATTCCCGCCTATCTGATCGCCGGAGCCGTCATCGGCCCACGCGCCCTTGGGTTGGTTCCTTCGCCTGAAGGCCTGGGCGCCATCTCGCATCTCGCGATCATCCTTCTCCTGTTCGGGATTGGACTCGAGCTTCACGTTTCCATCCTTAGGCACCGACTCGCGCGTATGATCGTGGCGGGTCTCGGATCCTGTTTGCTTTCCGTTGCCGTCGGGTGGCCGATCGCGATCTGGTTCGGGTTGGCGCCGCCGGCAGCACTTGCCGTTTCTATGGCACTGGCACTCTCTTCGACCGCGCTTGTGATGAGGATCATCGCGGACCGTCGCGAGCTCCGCCGCATGCGCGGGCGCCTGGCCCTTTCGATCTTGGTGATTCAAGACATGGTCGTGTTGGCGATGCTCGCAGCGATCCCCGCACTGGCTGCGTGGGCGGGCTCCGATGTGAAGCCGGCAGCAGATCCGGGCGTTAGTTTGGCCGGTGACGGCGGCACCCTGCGATTTATTATGGAGGCCATATTGCGGGTCGGCGGCGTGGCTGTTCTCATCGTACTCGGTCGGATGATCCTCCCGCGCGTGCTTAGCGAGTCGTCCAAGGGGCGATCACTCGAAGTGATGACTCTCGTCGGCGTGGCGGCGGCGTTGGTTGCAGCGATTGCCGCCCACAGAATTGGCTTCAGCCTGGAAATGGGCGCATTCCTCGCGGGCTTCGTGCTCGCGGGGACGCCATTTCGGCACCAACTAAGTGGTCAGATCGGACCGCTGCGGGACATCTTCATCGCCGTGTTCTTTACCACGCTTGGCATGAAGCTCGACCCGAGCATCCTTGCCGAGTGGTGGTGGGTTATCATCGCGGGCGGAGCTCTGATGATGGTACTCAAGGCCGTCCTGATCTCCGGCACTTGCTGGGCACTCGGTACCACCGCCGGCATCGCCGTAGCGGTTGGATTCTCGCTTGCCCAAGCCGGAGAGTTCAGCCTCATCGTGCTCGACACCGCGCATGGCCAGGGAATCATCAACGATGCTACTACGGCGAGCGCGATCGCAATCGTCGTCATCTCGTTGATCTTGACGCCGGCGTTGGTCGAGTTCGGCGGACGTCTCGCTCGTGTAACTGCCGGTATAGGGACCGCCCCGTGGATCAAGTCGTCGCCTCTTGGCGACTCGAGTCACGCCACGCCGCAGCCCGCGAGCCGCGCGAAACATGTCATCATTGCAGGGTACGGTCCCATTGGGTGCCTCATCGCGGAGGAACTCGAACGCGCAGGCATCACCTGCACGGTAGTCGAACTCAACCCGGCCACCGTACAAGAGCAATCTCGTCCGGGCAGGCCGGTCATCTTCGGCGACGTCGGCAATCTTGAAGTACTCGAGTCAGCAGGAATCGGAGACGCTCATGCACTCGTTCTGACCATCCCGGACGAAGAGGCCGTGCTGCGCACCTGCGCGGTGGCACGACGGCGAGCACCGGACATCTTCATCGTGGCAAGAACCAGAGTCGTCAGCAAACGGGTGGGCCTCATGAAGGTCGGCGCCGATTCGGTTACGGTTGACGAAACCTCCGCAGCAGCCGAGATGCTGCGCGCAGTCATGGCTTGCGTCGATGCAGAGACAGAGCAAGATCCGCAGGGGGCAGAACCGGAATCCGACCCGCACGCCGTTTCGGAAGGCTGCGATGAAGACCAGTAGACCAGCCAATGCCATTCGCAGGTTTCTGGAGCTGCAAGCGGCCGGCGGAATTCTCCTTCTGGCCGCCAGCGGAGTGGCTCTGCTGTTTGCCAACATTCCCGGTCTCGCAGGTTGGTACCAGTACGTCCTCGACGTGCCAATCGAGATCAAGCTCGGAGGTCTCGAACTGAACAAGAACGTGCTCTTGGTCATCAACGATGGCTTGATGGCGATCTTCTTTCTGCTTGTCGGGCTCGAGATCAAACGAGAAGCCCTTGCGGGAGAGTTGGCGAGTCCGAGTCGCCTTGCGCGACCCGCGTTCGCCGCGCTGGGCGGCGTCGCGATCCCGGGCGCCATCTATGCATGGATGACCTGGGGCGACGCCGTGGCTACCAAGGGTTGGGCGATTCCGGCTGCGACCGACATCGCGTTTTCGCTGGGTGTCTTGTCACTGCTTGGCAATCGCGTGCCGCTGTCGCTGAAAGTGTTCTTGACAACTGTGGCCGTCGTCGACGACCTTGCGGCCATTGCAATCATCGCACTGCTCTACACGAGTCAGCTGTCCCTGACCGCGCTACTGTTCGGAATCGGAGGGCTTGTCATCCTCGTGATCCTCAATCGGCTCAGGGTGAAACGTCTCGGAGCGTACTTCCTGGTCGGGGCGATCATGTGGGTCTGCGTGCTCAAATCCGGCGTGCATGCGACACTCGCAGGAGTCGCGCTCGGCCTCGCCATTCCACTCGAAGTACAAAACGAACGCGGTGAGTCATTGCTGCGTCACCTGGAGCACATCCTGCACCCGTGGGTCGCGTTCGTCATCCTCCCGCTGTTCGCGTTCGCCAACGCAGGTGTCAGTTTCAAGGGCATGTCATCCGAGGCTTTGTGCGGCCCCATCACGGTCGGAATCGCGGGCGGCCTCTGTATTGGAAAGCCCCTCGGAGTGTTCGGGTGTTCCGCGCTCGTCATCAAATCCGGCCTGGCCAAGCTGCCCAAAGGCGTGACGTGGTCAATGATGGCCGGAGTCGGCCTTCTCGCAGGTGTCGGATTCACGATGAGCTTGTTTATCGGGATGCTCGCTTTCGAGGGCCAGGGAAGTCAGTATGCGGTGGCAACGCGTGTCGGTGTGTTCGGCGCGTCGATTATCTCGGCGGTTGCAGGGTTCCTCGTACTCCGGGTGGTACTGCCTCGGAGTACCGGCGCGGATGAACGGCCACCGGCGGTCGATGGAAACGGTGCTTGAACACGCGAGGGTTGTCAGGCTCGACCGGAACCCGGCAGGCCGTAGTCTTGCACTCGGCAAGGTTTGTTCGTCGGGGCCGACAAGGTGGTCTTCAAGCGTGGAAGTGACGCAGGTGTTACTTCGACGAGGCGGCGCGCTCCTATATACTGCCTTTTTTGGCTGGCCTTCTTTGCCGGGCCTGGGAGCATCGGTGCTTTGATGCGCAGATGGCGTAGGTACATGCGGGTTCGTTCGATTGCGCGGGTCGGTCGCCTCGCCGGCGCGCTATGCGTGCTCCCCGCGCTGGTGCTGAGCCCGCTCACGGCCCAGGCGATCCTAATCCACGATCACCATGGTCACGACACCCACAGCCACACGCTCAGCATCCACGAACTGGACAATCTGCAGGGCGATCCGGAACACCAACACGACGAGCACGAGCACGAGCACGAGCACGAGCACGACGGCCCCGCGGTTGATCCCGCAGACGTCGAAGGCTCATCGCTTGTGATCCTGCTGGATCTTCCGGAGGGTCTCGCGCATGGCCGCGGCGCATCGACGAGCGGGACCGCTGTGGCGGGTAGCCCTTCCGCACCGTCCACAAACGCGGTCGCCATCGTCACTCAGCAACCCGATCGCTCGTATGCCGCGCGCCCGTCAAGCACTGCGCCGCCTGTGCGCGCACGCGGTTCACTGGAAGGCATCCTGCTAACCAGCCACGCTCTTCTGCTCTGACTCACAACTCGACCCGTATCGGCACGTAGCCCATCCGGCCCATGCTGCGACTTGAGCGCCGCACAGGGCCACGGTCAGCGCAAGGAACGATAGAAGCCCTCAGTGAGTTATCCAATGTACTTAATGTCACGACTATTGACGTTGTTCACGGTAGTCGCGCTTGCAGCCACGCTTGGCTGCGAGCGTGTCGGCTACGCCGGCGGCGGACACGGCCACGGCGCCGCAAGTCAGGCTGATGGTGGCGACGCCCACGCCCACGAAGGCCCGGATCCGATCAGCGTCACGCTGTTCACACCGAAAACCCAGCTCTTCATGGAGTATCCACACCTCGTCAAGGGCGAGCAGGCGGAATTCCTCGCGCACGTCACGGTGCTCGCCACCGGCGAGCCCGTGCGCTCAGGCTCCATGACGTTCGAGTTGACGACGCCGGGAGGCAAGGTGCGCAAACTGACGTGGGATGCGCCCGAGCGCGACGGCTTGTTCGTTCCGGAATGGGCCTTCGAGGCCGCCGGCCGGCACGGCCTCCGGTTGGTTGTGGATAGCCCGCAGGTGCAGGACACAATCGACGTTGGCGGCCTGATCGTCCATGCTAACGAGGACGCGGCGCTCCATGCTGCTGAGGCGGCTGCCGAACCGGATCCCCCCGATCTGGTTCAGTTCCTGCTCGAATCCCAGTGGAAGATCGGCACGCTCTACGAGCCCGTGACCAAGCGAACACTCGTGCATCGCCTCCCTCTTCCAGGCAGGATTGTGGCGCCGCAGGGTGCTTCAGCCGTCGTAAGTCCGCCCTTCGCCGGCCGGCTGCTTCGCCCGCAGGATGGAAGGCTGCCTCAAATCGGAGACCGTGTCGAGGCCGGCCAGGTGCTTGCTTTGATCGAGCCCCAACTGCCTGCCACCGAGATCGTTCAGTTGAGTGCCAACCGGGCGCAGGTTCAGTCGCTCGAAACAGAGCTTGCCCTGCGCGAACTCGACCTCGACACAAAGGCGCTCGAGGTCGACCGCTCCCTCATTCAATCAGAGGCGCGATTCGAGTTCGCCCGTCGTGCTATGGATCGCGCGGTGCAGCTTCGCGAGAAGGGTGTGGGCACGGACCAACGGTACGATGAGGCCACCCAGGCCCTCCGCCTCGCCGAAGCGGAGTGCGAAGCGGCAAAGGCCATGAAAGGTTCGTACGAACGCGCCCGCGAGCGACTTGCTGCCCTTCGCCAGAAGGCCCTTCCCTCCGACCGTGAAGCGGGACCCGGCACAGGGGTGTACCAGATGTCTCTTGTGGCGCCGATCTCCGGGGAGATCGTGTCCGTAACGCACATCGAAGGTGAACATCTGGACGATGCTCATCAGGAGGTGTTTCGGATCGTGAACACGGAGCGTGTTTGGGTCGAGGCGGACATATCAGAGTTCGATCTTGCGGAGCTAGCCGATAACCCGGGTGCCACGATGACACTTCCGGCCTACCCGGAAAGGAGTTTCGAAATCCTAAACGGTGGCGGTGGGCGGTTGGTGAACATCGCTAGCATCGTCTCCCCAGAGACGCGGACTCTATCCATAGTGTATGAGATGCCGAACCCCGAGGGTTTGTTCCGCATGGGGATGTTTGCCAACGTCTACCTGGAAACTCGAACCGCGACGAACGTCGTGGCGATACCGGAGAAGGCCATCGTCAAGGATAACGGGCGTCCGACGGCCTATGTGCTTGTCGATGGCGAGAACTTCCAGCGCCGCGACTTGGAACTCGGCATCCGCGACAACGGTTTTGTAGAAGTCAAGGGCGGTGTGGCCGAAGGGGAGCGCGTGGTGACCAAGGGCGCGTACGCAATCAAGCTCGCCTCACTGTCACCTGCATCTTTCGGGCACGGACACGGACACTAAGGGAGGACGATTGCCATGATCAACGCACTGATTCGATGGTCGCTGTCCAACCGGTTGGCCGTGCTGATCATCTCGGTAGCTCTGCTATTTGCGGGAACCTATGTTGCCAGCAACATGCCGGTGGATGTGTTCCCCGATCTGACGGCGCCGACCGTGACGATTCTCGTGGACGGACACGGCATGGCGCCGGAGGAAATGGAAACGTTGGTGACTTTTCCGATCGAGACCGCCGTCAACGGGGCATCCAGCGTGCGCCGTGTGCGGTCCTCGACAACCGTCGGTTTCTCCACCATCTGGGTGGAGTTTGAATGGGGAACCGATATCTACCGGGCTCGCCAGACGGTCACCGAACGACTGGCCGCCGTGGTGGACAAGTTGCCCGAGCATCTCGATCCTCCCCTGATGTCGCCGACCGCATCCACGATGGGCGAAATCATGTTCATTTCGCTCACGTCCGATCGGCACGGTCCGCTCGAGCTTCGCACGCTGGCGAGCGTGGACATTCGTCGTCGGGTACTCTCCGTGCCCGGCGTGTCGCAAGTCGCCCTGGTTGGCGGTGACGAAAAGCAATACCAGGTCATTTTGTCACCCCAGCTGCTGCGGGCGTACAGCATCAGCCTGGGAGAAGTCGCTGAGGCGCTTCGCGGAGCCAACGAGAACGTGGCTGCGGGGTTCCTCGTGGAAGGCGGGGAGGAGTCCATCATACAGGGCGTCGGCCGCATCCAAACCACCGACGACATCGGCAAGACGGTGGTTGTCGTGCGCAAAGGCAAGCCGATTCGGATTACGGATCTCGGGGCGGTCACGATCGGGGCGGCCATCAAGCGAGGGACAGGCTGGGCGTCCCGGCGTGACTCCGAATGGGAGCCCATCATCGAGCCGGGCGTGGTCATGGCCATCTTGAAGCAGCCCGGAGCCAATACGCTCGACGTCACCGGGCGCCTGGATGAGGTGTTCAACGACATCCAGGCCGGTTTGCCGGAAGGCATGGTGGTCAACAAGAACTTGTTCCGCCAGGCTGCCTTCATCGAGGCGTCGATCGACAACACCGTCGAGGCGCTGCGCGACGGCGGAATCATGGTCATCCTCGTCGTTGTCTTGTTCTTGGCCAGTATGCGAGCAAGCTTCATCACGTTGCTGGCCATTCCGGTGTCACTCGTGATCGCCATACTGACTCTCAAAGTCTTCGGGGCGAGCATCAATACGATGACGCTCGGCGGGATGGCCATCGCGATCGGAGCCCTGGTGGATGACGCCATCATCGACGTTGAGAACATCATCCGGCGGCTGCGCGAGAACACAGCCCTACCCGAGTCGGATCGCCGTTCGCCGCTGGAGGTCATCTTCAGGGCGAGCGTCGAGGTTCGGGCCTCGATCGTATTCGCGACGCTGATCATCATACTGGTCTTCGTGCCGCTTTTCTTTCTGTCCGGGGTGGAGGGGCGACTTCTCCAGCCACTTGGCATTGCCTTCGTGGTAGCATTGGGCGCATCGCTTTTGGCCGCCTTGACGCTTACACCGGCTCTGGCCTACTACCTCTTGCCACGGAGCGCGACCGTTCTTCAGGGCCGGGAGCCCTGGATCGTCCGCAACCTCAAACGTGTCTATGCACGTCCGCTGGCACTTGCCATGCGACACCCGTGGTGGGTGGTCACGCCCACCGCGCTCATGCTCGTCGCATCGGTGATCGGCGCCAGTTCCATGGGACGGAGTTTCCTTCCCGAGTTCAGTGAGGGAGCGTTGGTGGTGGGTCTGGTGTCCGTTCCCGGGATATCTCTTGAAGAAAGTGACCGCCTCGCGCACGTGGTGGAGGAGACGTTGATGCAGCATCCCGAAATCGCTGCCATAGGCCGGCGCACCGGTCGTGGTGAAGCCGACGCCCACGGAATGAACACCGAGGGCAGCGAGATCGATCTGACGCTCGACATGGAGGCCCCCGGCCGCCTGGGGCTGCCTCGGCGGACCCGCACGGAGCTGCTCGAAGCGCTTCGAGCCGATGTGGGTATGATCCCCGGTGTAAAGGCCACGTTTGGCCAACCCATCGGTCACCGAATCGATCACATGCTCTCCGGCACGCGTGCCAACATCGCGGTGAAGATTTTCGGGCCGGACTTGCTGAGGCTACGCGTACTGGCCAAGCAGGCCGAGTCGGCCATGAGCGACATTCCCGGCCTTGTCGATCTGAGCGTCGAGCAGCAGAACGACATTCCGATCCATCGCGTGGAATTCGATCGTGATGCGATCGCCCGTCACGGGCTACAAGTGGCCGATGCCGCCACCGCCCTGAAGACGGCCTTTGCCGGTGACGCCATCACCGAGGTTCTCGAAGGACGCAATTCCTTCGACCTGGTCATACGTGCTGGTGATCCATCGGGGCCGGATGTTTGGCAGTCTTTCACTTCGTCCATGGTGGACGAGGTGCTGGTAGATACGCCGACCGGCGCCAAGATTCCGCTCAAGGCGCTTGCTCACATCAGCGAAGAACGCGGGCCGAACATGATCAGCCGAGAGAACGCCCAGCGCAAGATTGTGGTGATGTGCAACGTCGCCGGCCGGGCGCTGGGCAGCGTGGTAGCGGACATCCAACAGGCTGTCGCCGAGAAGGGCGATTTGCCACGGGGATACTATGTCCAGTACGGCGGACAGTTCGAGAGTGCCGAGGAGACTAACCGTCGTCTGAGCCTGCTCGGCATCGTCGTGATACTCGGGATTGGCTTCCTGCTGCATGTTGTCTTTCGGTCGTTCCGTGACACGCTTTTGATCATGGTCAATCTGCCGCTGGCGCTGATTGGCGGTGTGGCGGGCGTGTTCCTGTCCGGCAGCATCTTGTCGGTGGCATCTGTCATCGGATTCATCAGTGTGTTCGGAATCGCCGCCCGAAACGGCATCATGATGGTGTCGCACATCAGGCACCTGCAGCGCTTCGAGGGAGTAACGGACTTCCGCGAGGCGGTTCGAACCGGAGCGATGGAGCGACTAGCTCCGATTCTGATGACGGCACTCGCAGCCGGTCTCGCCCTGGTTCCGCTGGCCCTCGGTGGCGAACAGCCCGGCAGAGAAATCCTCACGCCGATGGCGATTGTCATCCTGTGCGGCCTGCTGTCCTCGACTTTCCTGAACATGCTGGTCGTCCCGACGTTGTTCCTGCGTTTCGGCAAGCCCGTCGGAGCGGAACCGGCTGTTGACGTTCAGGCTGAGCTGTCTGGTGCGGAGCATGCGCTGCCCGCGGCCCCCATTTGACGTAATCTCGATCAGATTGGATTAGATCATGAGACACATATTAGTGCTGAAATCGGTGGCGATGGTGGTTTACCCTTCATTGGCCGTGCTGATGGTCAGTGTCGGGTGCGCCACCGTTGATCCCACACCGGATTACAATCGAACACGAACGCTCATAGACCAGGGTACGGGCGTGGCTGAGGCATACAGCCCCGAGCAAGACGGGCTCTCAGCCGAAGAGCTGAGCGCCTACCTGTCCGACGGGCTGACCTCGGATGAGGCCGTGCGCATGGCGTTGCTCAACAACCGGAAGCTGCAGGCTGCTTTCTCCGACATCGGCATGGCGCGCGCGGACTGGGTGCAATCCGGCCTGCTGTCGAACCCTTCACTTGGCATCGGCGTCATGTTTCCCGCGGGCGGCGGACTGAGCAACATCCAGGGGAGCCTGGCACAGAACATCGTTGATCTTTGGCAGATGCCGGTCAAGAAACGGATCGCCGAGCATCAGGTCGAGGGGCAGATCGTCCGTGTCGCCCGGCTCGCCGGCGAGTTGGCGGCCGCGACGACGCGGGCGTACTACGCTGCAGTGGCTGCGGATGACCTGCTCGCTATTGCCGAGGACAATCTGGACCTGCTGGGCAAGTCGTATGACGTCACTAAGGCACAACGTGAAGCTGGCGTGGCAAGTGCATTGGACGAAAACTTGCAGCGAGGCGAGTTGCTGCGCGCTGAACTCGATCTGCGGAATGCGCGTCTCGCTTCGGTAAATGCAAAACGGTCACTCGCGGGTTTGCTGTCGCTGGACCTCAACACGGATGAACTGGATCTGACCGACCCACTTCCTGAGTCCGGTGAGCATGCATTTAACGCCGACTCGTTGATTGCCGTTGCACGCGAAAATCGCCTCGATCTGAAAGCGCTTGAGGAGGCTGTCGGTGCGAGTAGCGCGGAGATCAAGCTGGAGTTCCTGCGTGTGTTTCCCGAGGTCTCCATCGGCATCAGTGGCGAACGCCTCGAAGGGCGCGGCCAGCCCGGCCGCGATGTGGCGGCTGACTTCGCCCGTTCGTCGCTGCGCGCTGGCGGTCTAGCAATTCCGGATGTTCAAACACGGGGAGAACGTGCAGCCGAAGGCCGCCAAGAAATCGAGTACATGTGGGGTCCCAACATCTCGGTCACTCTGCCGATCTTTGACCAGAATCAAGCCCAGATCGCACGAGCGCAATACGGCCGCGTGCAAGCCATCAAGTCCTACGAAGATTTATACCTGAGCATCGCACAGGATATTCGGATCGCCGTTGATCGTGCCTCAGTGCTGTGGACCAACGTCGCCTTCTATCGTGAAAGTCTACTGCCGCAGGCCCAGAAGAACCTCGAGTTTACGGACGTCGCCTACAAGGCCGGCTCTACCAATGTCCTCACTCTGCTCGAGTCGCAGCGCGCACTGCTCAAAACAAGGCGGGGTTACGTCCTGGCCTGGTCGGATGCGTCCATGTCGCTGAGCGATCTGGAGCGAGCTGTTGGCCTGCCATTGGCGATCGCCACCGATGCGGCGTCGAAAGCAGATTCTATCGGGACTGGCCAGCCAACGGAGAGCCAAGATGACTAGGAAGCCTGTTCGTCAATCTCGTTCCGGCAAGCCGCGGGAACCGCTGTGGTGGTTGCGAGGAATGGGTGAGGCATTTTCACTGCGTCATGGCCAATTTCGACGGTGTCACGTTGGCTGAAGTCCGCAGCCGCCTAGAAAAGTCAGACCTTCCGAAACTGACGATGACCCCGGAGATCGGCGGTGGCTACCACGCCTACTGGCGACTCCGCAAGCCTCGCACCAAAAACAAGCTGTATCGTCTGATCCAGAAGGGGGGCATTGCGGCCCTCGACTCCGACCGGAGTGTGCGCGACTCACCCAGAGTCATGCGCATGCCGGGCACGCGGAATACGAAGCCGCAGCGGAACAACGCACTCGTTCGGATAATCGAGATCCATCCCAAGCGGAAGCATCGAGCGGGTTCGTTTCGATACCAGCGAGAAGCCCTTTGAGGGCGGCTTCGAGGATTGTCTTTCTTCGAGAATTAGGCATTGTGCAACTACTATACACGCTGCAACGCTCGCTGGTAACGTCGTAGTCTTACGACCTCCAGAGAGCGTGGTGGTGGGCAGTTGATTCAAGGAGACGCGGGCTAGTCAACAGGCGACACGGCGTAGATACCGGCCGCGACCCGACCGACCAGAACCGGCACGCCCAGGCAAGCCCCCCGCACGCCCAACCCGATTTCGGGGCCTGTGATATCAAAAAGAGGTCAGCCATAAGTGACTGACCTCAAGCGGTTTACCGCAATAGCGGGGGCAGCATATGGGGATCAGGAGATGTTATTGTGTGTCGGTTTTGTCGGTCTTTCGTGTCGGGCGCCGAGCCTAACTCTTTATACGTTAAAGAGTTAGGTGTTGTCGGCCCATGTCACCCCGACAGCGTTTGGTCGACAGTAGCTGAGCAGGCCTAAGGCAGTGCTCGTACGGTCGCACCGCCGCGGCGAAGGGCTCGCCGTTTGCCCCATCTGGAGCGGGGGTCCAAAATGTCGGCGCGTCCACATTGCCGTCCTTTCAACGGTTCAGCCAAAGGAATCACAGGCTATGCTGCGATGGCTCTACGTCGGTATTCACCTCCTCGCGGAAGCCGGCGCAGCGCGTCGGGACGTCCGTGTCCGCTTCCTGAAAGCTCAGGTTGAGATCCTCCGGCGCAAGCTCGGCGGCAACCGGGTCGTACCGAGCCCGGATGACCGTGCCCGTTTGCTGGCGATCGGCCAAGAACTCAACCACAACGTAGCCGACGTGATCGGCATCGTCACGCCACGGACATATTCTCGCTGGGTCAGGGAGTTGCGGGAAGGGCGGCGCCCCAAACGCGTTGGTCGGCCGAAGATTGCCCGAAACACGCGCGAACTGGTTATCCGCTTGGCCACAGAGAACGCGGGCTGGGGCTATCGCCGTATCGTCGGCGAACT
The DNA here is from genome assembly GCA_029260055.1 of Phycisphaerae bacterium. Classification (GTDB taxonomy): domain Bacteria; phylum Planctomycetota; class Phycisphaerae; order UBA1845; family UBA1845; genus JADFOB01. The sequence goes on along the minus strand of JAJDDX010000009.1, from coordinate 12,764 downwards.
CCGGAAGCTCCGACTCAAGCTCGGGCGATCCTCAGTCCGGCGGATTCTGAAGGACGAAGGGCTCACACCGTCACCGTTGCGTCGCGGGAAGGCCGCTGAGACCACTTGGCAGAAGTTCATCCGGCTTCATGTCAACACTCTCGTCGCGTGCGACTTCTTCAGCAAGAACGTGATCACTCCGTTCGGTGTCCGGGTGGCGTACTGCCTCGCGTTCATCCACGTCGGCACGCGCAAGGTGTTCCTCAGCCCGCCCACGTATCACCCTGACGATCGGTGGGTCCAGCAGCAAGGACGGAATATGATGATGTGGCTCGAAGATCAGCAGCTCGGGGCGCGGTTCCTCATCCACGACCGCGACACGAAGTTCTCGGCTGCGTTCCGTCGCCTCTTCATGAGCGACGGCATCCGCTGTTTGCGAACACCGCTCCTTGCTCCAGATGCGAATGCCTTCGCTGAGGCTTGGATAGGGGCCCTCAAACGCGAGGCATTGAACTACTTCCTGTGCTTCAGCCTGGGCCATCTCGACCACATCGGCAGATCTTATGTCCGTTTCTTCAACGAACATCGCCCACACCAAGGGCTCGGGAATCTGACAGTTCCGGCTGCAGCACCGGGGCCACCGGAGGAACTCGACTCCGAGCCGGAGGTCGGCCGCATCCGCTGTGAGCGATTCCTCGGCGGATTGCTCCGCCATTACTATCGCGTTGCAGCCTGAGACTTGCCGCGACTGACGCTGAACCGTGTTTTAGAACGCGGCCAGGTATGCTGGCACGGCAGCTTGGTGCCGATTGACTTCATCGCGTCGGTGAGCACAGCTACATCACGGTTACGAGTCCGCCAATTATCCTTCCTCGAGAGCAGCCCGGGAGGTGTCCGACGTTTTGGACCCGCTCTCATGGACCTGCGCGGTTGAGTTCAGGAATCACCGACCATGCTGCACTGGTTCTACGTCGCTCTTCACCTCCTCGTAGAAGCCAACGCAGCACGACGGGATGCTCGCGTCCGCTTCCTAAATACCCAGATCGAAATCCTACGTCGCAAGCTTGGCGGTATAGGTCAGGACCTGGTTGTCGTGCATGCGGGCGAGCTGCCGATGGCTTTTTCACGATGCCAGGGTCCAAGACCGACGAGTTCGTCGAAACACTATTTGCGCCTCGATAGGAAGACGAGTAGCAAGAAAACGGCCAGGGCTGCGAACAAGATCACTGCAACCATCGGTTCGGGTATTTCCGCGATCATCATCCGTCTTCCCCACGCTGCCGGCGTGTTGCCGGACAGAATGCCCCCGCGCCTCCCTGAGCAAAGGGCTCTTGGCCAGCGCAGTGGCGTACTGCTGAGCCTTACGGCGTCACAGGTTCGGAGGCCACACCGTCTAGGACCGTGTCTTGGCTCCAACTGACCGGGTGGACATGATCGAACCGGATCTTTGCCGGACTGAGGATGCCGCCCGACATCAGCAGCTTGACCGCCTCCTCCACCGTCCAGCCGGTCTCCGATACTTCCTCGAGTGGAAGGATCTGCATGTACCCGGTTGTGGGATTCGGCGTGGTGGAGATAAACACGGTGGCCATATTTCGACCGGTGTCCGCATCCTCGATCACCGAGGTGAGAAACGCGATGCACTTCATTCCCGGTCGAGGGAACTCAACGAGCACGACTTTCTGGAACTGCATCGAATCACTTCCGCCCGCCAGCGTGAGGATGATGCGTTTTGTTGATCCATAGATGGTCTTCACCAACGGCAGACCTTCGAATAGACGTTCGAGCAGCAGGACGACGCGCCTTCCCAGCACGTTGGCAGTAAGCAGCCCGAGCAAATACAACGAGAACAGCGTCAGCAGAACTGCGACTACCGGCACAACCCATTCCAGGTAGGCGGGTATCTCCTTGGGCTGACTCCCTGTGGTCCGGGCGGCCCATTGGACGCCGTGCTCGATGATGGGCTGCGTGGCCGACCGCATCGTATCAAACAGGAACTTGACCACGATCCACGTTACCCACAGAGGTATGACGGTGGCCAAGCCCGCAAGAATGCGCGTGCGCAATAAGGCGCGTAGCGTCTGCCAGAGACGGCGAGGCGGCGAGCCGCGCTCGGGTGGCCGTGGTTGTCGAGTGCTATCCGCTGTGACCATCTCGTGGGCTTCCTCCAGATACCCGGGCCATGGGGTGGCCACCTCCGCCTGCAAACGGTAACCACTCCAATTTACGATTCTTCTTCAGGCACTTTGCGCGGTGTTCACGTCCTCGCTGTCCTTCCCGTTCGAGTCAATCGTACACGCACTTGCCCAGTCCAAGGCCAGGAGGCCTTGCCGGGAAACCATCACGGCACGGCAGCCCCGCTGTCATCGCCCTCGTCCGAATCCGGTTTGCCCTCAATCTTGTGCATCTCCGCGCGTATGCTGTCCAGGCCTGCGCTTATACTATCCAAGAAACGATCGATCTGGCCCTCCGCCCCCAGTGGTGGCACGGTCCATTCCGCCAGTAAGTCGGCCAATTCGAGGACAACCCCCGAGAACCACTCCGTGTCGTAAGTCTTAGCCCTTTGGATTGTCCGAAGATATGTCGCTTCCGCTTCCCGAAACTCCTCGGTTGTGTCCGCAACCGTGCATGCCACTTGATGGAAGTCGCGGACGGCGGCGGCGAGGGTCTTGATCTCGGCGGTGATAGCCCGTTCGCGCTCGAGGAGCTTCTGGATCGAGCGCTCATGCTGGCGGCGCTCGTCGGCGGCATTGGCGACGTCGCGGCGAACACCTTCCAAGCCGGGGTCATCGAGTAGAATCGGGTGGGCCGCATGGATTGCCGTAAGTCGGCGCATCGATCGCGCCACGCCCTGCTCGCTCCCTTTGCGCGCCGCCGCGACAGCTTGCTTCGCCAACACCGCTACCTCGTCCGTGAGTTCCCTGGCGTGGATCCGCAGCTTCTCCACACGCTGTTCGTATTCCGCAATCGCGACGGCTGGAATCTCTCCGGGGTTTTGCTCCTGGAGGGCTCGCATCTTTCTGAAGATGGCGCCGGTCTCCGCGTCGTCGCCGCGTTCCAGAGACTTGGAAAGCGCCGAAGCCAATCGGTTGAATTCAACCCGAACCTGCTCCGGCACTTCTGATCGCGACGTAGGCTGGGTCTCCACCGATGCTGTCGAGGCTTGTGGGCTCTTTCGCTTCTGCTCGAGTTCGGCTCGGCGCCTCTGAACTTCGGCCCGGATCATGGCTTGCAGGGCCGGATCACTTCGCACGTCGGAATCGGCGAGCGCACGTTTGCCCATCTGTTCAAGCGAAGCAAGGTCCCGAGCCTCGCGCCCGATCAGCCCACTCCAACGCTGGAAAACGCCGTCACGCTGTTTGCTGCTCATCCTGCGCTCCGATGGGGACCGAACCGCTTATGGGTTCCAAGGTTCGACGTCGTCAAGGTTTCCTCATAGGTCTTGCCAGTCATGACACCCTCGGTGCAGTCGGCGCAAGTGATACGCATGTCAACCGTCCATCACACCGAGATTGCCCGTGCGGGAGGCTCCGGCCATGGCCGCCGGCAGCTTTGGAAAGGCACGATCGATTACCTAAACGTACAATTACTCATGCTTCAATAATCCCATATATCGCCCGTTCTCTTCCCTTCTCGATCGCCCAGGCAGCATTTCCATAATCAAAATGCCAGTACTCCTTTATGTCTGTCACGAAACCTTCTTCTTCAAAGAGGCCGATCAGTAACTTTCGATTCGTCTTCGCCTCGGGTGTAATATAGGGGTGATACGGGTAACATTTGTCATTAAGGTTTATCTTAAGTCCATCATTCGTACCAAACCTCATAACACAGTCGTTCTTCAAGTCATATATAAGAGCGTCCACAGCCCCTCCCGTTGCGTGCATGGATTTACTCGGTGGGGCAATGAAGTATGACACAAGTTCTTCAATTTCCTCAATCTGCTTGTTGGGGTATTCCTTCTCCAGAGCTTCTACCCTTTCTTCCCACAGAAGTCGTTGATGTTCGAAAGACCGCCACGTCGAGCGCATTATTAGTGTCTTGTCTTCCTTATCCAGGCGTTTGCTGATCCGCCCGATCTTCTCAAACACCGCTTCCCTGACCATATACTTGTAGTCTTCCTTGACAGATTCCTCAAATATCAAATTGAACCCGGATTCATTGAGGCTGAGCAATGGAGAATGGTCTTCTTTGATTTCGATCGTGGGCAGAAGCTGCACATGCCTTCGATATTCTTGTTCGACAAGCTCGCAATACTCGTGCGCATTCACTCGATCACTAGGTACTTTGTTCACATAAAGAGAAGTCATCGCGGACACCAGGGCTCCGTAATTCAGATCGAATTCTAGTTCCCATCCTACCTGCAATTCCGTAGTCTTTGCATCAACAATTATGTGGTCACTGCTAGCCCCAATGATCTCAATATCCGCGCGGGGAGTTAGTCCTGGTACCAGGACATCCTGTAATCCCGTGCTCAGTATAGCCCTTCGTATTTCGCCACGGTCCTTGAACTTTGGGACATTTCCAACTGCATTCTGACAGATCTTCCCGCAAGGCAGCGACGGCTTTGTTTTTGACTCGATGATTTCTGAAACGAGTGTCATCGCATCCGTGTACAGCCCTGGAATGGGTTCCCTAAAGAGCGTTTCGCATCCCAGGTAGATCGATTCCCCCAGTCGTACGTTGTTGACTCTCCCCACATCTATTGCCGATACGAGCCAGTTGTAGTTAGCGGAGTTGCCGCCGGAAACATACTCTAGTGTCAGCGCGAACTTGCGTTCAATATCGTTAGCGATCGCTGACAAGTGTCCCATGTTTTCTGCGTCAGGTGCCACCCCGGCGAGGCAGGCGAGATTGGCTCCAATACCTACAAGCGCAATCCCGCTCAGTTCTAGTACGCGTGTAACGGTCTCTTCTAACTCCGACGGCATCAGCCCCTCTCTTAGATCTCCCAGTTCGACCATCAATATGACGCTATGGGTCCGATCGCAATCCATAGCATACGTCGAGAGTTTTTCAATGACTGAGAGTTCGCTGTTGAGGCTAATATCGGCGTACTTCACAACAGCTTCGGCCTGGCTAAGGCTGGGTGTTCTTGACAGTAGAAACTGGGCTTGTACGCCGGCATTGAGCATCCTTCTGATGTTCTCTATCCTTGAATCTGCAAGAGTTCGTATCCCACTTTTCACCAGAGCGTTAGCAATATCGGGGTTCCCGCAAACAGCTTTTGTCACCCCGATAACACCAATGCCCTTTGAGCCGTACAACTCTATCAGTGTTTTTGCATTATGGGCAATCTTCTCGAGGTCTATCTCTATTCTTGGGGTTAGCATTTCGTGGAGGCCCATTTTTGCAGTTCCGGAAAAACTGTCAATATCGTGTCGACCAGTTTATCACATCCGAACTTCAGGACATCTGTAGTCGGTAGTTCAAACTGGCATTCGTATTCAGCGACCTTGTCTGTCAATTCAGCCTCAGTCATATCTTCGTGGTTAAGGGTGATGGCGATCACCTGCGCTTTGGAGAAGACCTCTACCAGCTCGATTTCGCTTTCGAGTGTGGGCATGGGGATATCGGGATAATCGCAATGGTTTGTTCTGTTAGGTGGATGCTGAAGAATAATGGCATTTGGCATTGCCCCTCTTACGATAGCGCTTGACGATGTATACGCAGGATGGCTCAGGGCGCCTTGCCCTTCAACAATAATAATGTCTGGCCGCTCTTTCTCAAAGGCATTTAGGATCGCGTTTTCGACTTCCCCTGTCGCAAAACCGGAAGTCAAAACATCCACGGCAATACCATATTGGGCTCCCTGAAGTAGACCGGTTTGCCCCGTTGCTATGAACACTGGGTTGAGTCCCACCTGTTTCAGGGCCTCAACTAGACTTACCGCCGTTGTTCTCTTGCCAACGGCGCAATCTGTACCTAGCACCGCTAGTACCGGAGTTGTGACTTCGTGGATGCGTCCAGAGAAATTGTGCAAATACCTTCTCGGCGGAGCTTTTCTCATATCATAGATATGGACCCTGTATTCAATCGCCTTTCGGATGAACTCCTCATCTTCGGTGAAAAACTCCGGTAGGCCGTTTACGAAGTTCATTCCCGTCTTCATGGCCGCTAGGATTACCTCCCTCTGGTCCTGCTCAAGATATGCTGCCTGTGCTGCAATACCATAGATGAAGTATTCCGGAACAAAGCCCAGAGTCTTGATGGCAGCGTTTATACTGGGGAATACTGGGATCCCATTGGCCGCCCCATCAAGATAGTCGCCCGCATCAAGACCTGCCTTTGTGCTATCTATAACGCCGAGAATGTCATACTTCTTCGAGTGCCTGGCGAGTCCGTTTGCGACCTTGCCGTCTATCCTTCCGAATTCCTTTTCACAATATACTAATGCCCTTGCTATCATGGACGTGCTCCAGAAGTGGTTGTATTCTTGTTATTCACTGAAGCCATATACTCGTGCATTGACCACTTGTGGTCACGCAAGATCGAGAGCTCATGGCTATTGCCGCGACCTCGCGTCGCCCACTGCATCGCGATCCGAAGCGCCTTCTCGGCGCCCAGGGGAATCGCGATTTCGACCTCGGCGTGCCGCGTGTTCTCCAGCGCATCCGCTTGGTTAGAAGGTGTCGGTTCAGTGTTCTTCACTCAGATGTCTTTCGATTCCGGCACAGCGAGAGCCGCATCAGGTCAACCGCCTAGTCGGCTTCAGGTCGTATCTCACGTCGAACGGCCAGCGGCGTTCGCTGGTTTGATCGCCATCGTCGAAGATCCGTTCGCGCGCCGGCAGGCGCACACGCCACGCCAAGCCCAGCCATTTCATCACACAGATGACGATGTAGCTCAGGTCCAGTTGCCACCAGCGGAGGCCGTGCCGGGCGGAGGCAGGGAAGGCATGGTGGTTGTTGTGCCAGCCTTCCCCCAGTGCCAAGACGCCGAAGATGACGTTGTTCCGGCTTGCGTCACGTGTTTGGAACGGCCGTGTGCCCCACAGGTGGCATACCGAGTTGATGCTCCACGTGACGTGATGCACGAAGAAGACACGAACCAGTCCGCCCCAAAGAAAGCCCAAGAGCACGCCCACCCACGTTCCCGTCATGAGGCCGCCGGCAACGGCGGGTATGAGAAGGCTCAGAGCTACCCACACGCCGAGTAGACGGCTCAGAAGTTGAAGCTCCGTGTCCTGTCGCAAGTCACGAGTGTACCTTTGGAAGTCACGCGCCTTTGGCTTGAACATCCAAGCGATATGCGCATGCCAACAGCCTGCAGCGACGCCGAGAAGACCGTTGCCGAACTGGTGCGGCGAGGGCGGATCAGCAACTTGTTCGCTATGCCTGTGGTGCTGTCGGTGCGTAGCGACCCAACGAAGCAGCGGGCCCTGAACGGCCATTGAACCCAGCACGGTCAGAAGAAGCCTGACGGAGCGGTTGGTCTCGAACGAACGGTGTGTAAACAGGCGGTGATAGCCGATCGTAATCCCGAACCCCGTGAGGGCGTACATGGCCAGAAAGATGGTCAAGTCAGCCCAGGAGAATCCCCAGCCCCAGAAGCCATAGATGGCGACGAGCAATCCGACGAAAGGGACGATGACTGCGATCAGGGTGACGACCTGCTGCGATCGCGCGATCGGAGTGACCGTGTCTACATCTGGATTGAAGTTCGCGATGGCCTTCTCCCTTATCGTACGGACACAAGGATGGGCAGCGGTAGCGTGTGCGCATCCCCTCGGCGCGGAACAGTCCGGATTGGCCTGGGGCTTTCGCTCTGAGGGGCACCGGGCAGTGCGTGATCAGCGGCACCGCCGTTGACGCCGCGCATCGGGATGCTGTTCATCGGCGGCGCGACGCTACGCTTGATCTTCCCGAAGCGAAGACGCAGGAGCCAACCGAATGTCCTTCTCGCCGTGTGCAGTAGACCCCACATGCCAAGCGCCTGCCAAACAGCGTCCGCACCCGATCGTCTGGTTTTTGGGCGGACCAATGCGACAAGTAGGCGAAGCGGGTTGTAGAAATACGCGTAGCCGACCAGGAGATTGATCTGCTTGCGCCACGGTTTGGCGTGACGTGACGCGATCACGTGAGTCCCGCCGAGCATGTGCTGCGCGATCCGGCGTCCGCCCACGTTGTCGTACGCCATGCCCGAGGTGTAAGTTCCCACGAAGAGCTTTGATCCCGGGGAAGGAACCAGCATGAGGATCTGCATGCTGACCGCGCCGGCCTTCCGTAGCAACCGCACTTGGTTCAGCAGGCCGTAGGGTTTCGCGCCGCGGCTGATCAGTGGCTGCTGATCGTGGTGCATCATCATCGGCATCGGGCGGATGTGGTTTTCCCGCAGAAGTCGGAAGGCCTCGCGCGTCTTGTCCACGCTCTGCCCCTTCTTGACCAGCGTCGCGGTGATGTCTTCGACCCCGAGCCAAAGAGAACGGAGGCCGGCCTTCCGTATCAACCGGAGGTGTCGCCGGAGTTTCAAAGTGTCGTGAACCGTGGCCTCCGTTGCCCATTGGAGCCGACGACGGCGCCAGTCGCCATTCCTCCGAACCCGCGCCAGCGTCTCAACAATGTTCAGCGTTCGCTCTTCGTGGTTGAAGAAGTTGTCGTCGGTGCCGAAAAGGAAATCGATGCCGAATTCACGCTGGATCTGGGTCATCTCGTCGGCGATGCGTTCGCCGCTCTTGGCTCGGTACTGCCGCTGGTTGTACGCCGGAATCGGGCAGTAAGGACACGCGAACTTGCACCCTGACGTCAAGACAAGCGAGCCGATCGGGCTGTGCCGTCCGACCTGGTCGGAAGGCAGGGCGTGACTGGCCAGCGTGGCAACCCGGCTCGGTGGTTCGAGCAAACGATAGCCGAGCACGGAGTGAGGCAGCTCATCGAAATCCCCCACAAGCCGTTGAATGCCCGTGTCGATCAGTTCCTCCGCGATGTCGCCGCCTCCCGGCTGCGCATAAACCAGTCCCGGGATGCCCTCGAGCGCACCGCCACGGCGCGCACGGTGGAACGTCCCTCGAAGCGATTCGTTTCGCCCGCGGGTCGCCAGGAGCACCTCGATCAAACTCAGGAGCACGTACTCTTCGCCGGTCACCGCCACGTCGGCGCCCCAGGGGTCTTGCGGGTCCGCGCCGAACATATCCCACGGTTCGTAGATCACCTTCGGTCCGCCCACGATGATGAGCGGCCGGTGCGCCGGGTCGATTCGGCATGCATCACGGATAAGCTCGATGCACGCGGCAGTGTGAATCTGCATGCTCGAGACCATGAAGATGTCCGGGATGCGCCCGTCCAGCCGCATCTGCGACGGTCGGAAGTTGCGGTTCCATTGCTGTAGCACAATGCGGGTCTTCGCAAATCCCACGTCCGCCATTGCAGAGCCGATCGCACGGACGCCGGCCGGCGCCATGCGCATATCGGCGTAGATGAACGGCAGCATGCGGGTTCGGTGATCGAACGCGCAGGCGATCACGCTAGTCAGGTCCTGCTGCCGGGCGATGCTCCGCACTCTGCCGCGCAAAGCGAGCAACTCGCCCGGACCGAGGAGTTCATCACCATGTGTGCGACGAGGTAGCTCCATGTCTACTTGCCCTCGTCCGTGAGTCGGCGCAGCTTCAGTCTCGCGCCTGACTCGGTGTCGTTCACATCGAGCGTCAGCGCAGCCATCGCCTTCGTCACGACCGCATCCAGCAGCAGTACGTTCCTGCCTTCGTGGGTGAAGGCTGTGTCATCCGGGCGCGCCTTGTCCAGGCGTAGCTTCCAGCCACGCCTCCTACGCGTGAATCTCAGGGCCGCCTCATCCATCGATTTGTTTCGATCCAGCTTCCTCGACAGGCGCTCCAGCGCGCCCTCTGTTACGGTAAACATGGTTCACCTACCCTTTCGTATAGCGCCGTATCCACCTCACGAACGGCATTCGCCCGTTGGCGGTGACTCTGCGCCCCATGGCCATAGCGGCCGTCTGCGACTTTCCACGTGGCTCCCACGTGGCAGATTCATGATCTCGCCTTCGATCATCCGGTAACGGTTCATGGTTGCGTGCCGACGTTCGTATCCAACTCGGACTCGCGGTCCTCCGAAGGCGGGGACGATGCATCCTCGTGATCAGGCCCTTGGGCATCCGCCTCTGTGCCGGGAACAACTTCGGGCGTCGGCGGTTCCGCCGCGCCGTTATTGCCCTCACGCCGTTGGCGCTTCAGCTCTGCCTTGTCGCGTTTCTTCTGGTCACGCTCGCGCTTCTTGAACTCGCGATCACGTTTGCTGGCGGAAGTGCTTGGCTTTGGCATCTTGCTCCTTCATTTTCTGTAGAATCATCGTACTCACTGACACGCTGGGGCGGAGAACCTATCCTGGGCGGGCCCCGAGCGGTTTCGCTAAGGCAGTCGCTGGACGACAAACGCGAGTCCACACGGGCATCGTCTCCAACAGAGTGAGAATACCTGCGAATGCTGTCTCGGGGCGATCGTTGTAGGCCTGTAACGTCACCATGGATTCGATCTCTGCATCTCGTCTGAAACCGTGGAGACGCCTCCTCTTATGAATGTGCCGTTCGAACTGGCCAAAAAGAGTGCGGGCTCGCTTCCAGCCGAACAGACAGCACATCCCGCCGGTGATGTCCCAGGCAGTCGCCCGAGGGTCGGCAAACTTCACCGCGCTGCCGCGTGCATCGCGCGCCTCGGCATCTTGGCACCAACGTGTCTCGCTCTCGAAGAGCGCGAGCAGCTTGTCCTTCTCATGAGGTAGCATGATGATCTCCGGGGTCTCCTGGTTCAAAAAGTCAGAACGCTGGCGATTTCGTTTCTCAAGCCTCTGTGATATTCCAGCGCACCTTCAGTTCGGCCCCGTCGACAACGAGGCAACCGGCGGCAAGCACGCTCGAAACGTGTTCGCCGACAAGGAGTACCGGCCGACCTTCGTCCCGAAAGACCACATCACCTTCGCGCTCGCTTTCGCCGACCATCGTGACATCGCCGTCTCATCCCGTTGCGGGTATCGTCCCACCATGCGACTCCCTTGCTGGCTGCGCTGGGCCAGGGTCAGTTCCGCTCCACGTGTCCGCAGGCACGGCCTGCGCGAGCGAGAACACCTGCACCATGGTGCCGGTCGACGTTGCGACTTCCGCGGTCGCTTCGGCCACCTCGACCCCGAGGATCCATCTGATCTCCCGCCGCAACGACCCGGAGGCCGTGGCGAAGAGCAATCGGTGGAATTCCCGTAGCTTTGCTGCGCCTTCCTCGCTCTTGACCACGGCCATTTCGGCTGGCGACAGCGTCCCGTGCAGCGTGATGATCAGTGTGTTCTCACTCAACACGACGGTGACGGAACTGGGCGGGCGGCCCGTCGCCTGCTGTTCGAAATCCCTGGCGGCCTGGGCGATCTGCTGCGCCGTGGTCGATCCGGGCTTTTCCATCAGGTGCGTCCCCGGCCGTCGCGACAACCCCGTGTCGCCGCAGCCAAAAAAAAAGCCGACGCGGACGAACACCCCGAAGGTGTTCAACCACGTCGGCTTACTCTTCAACGAGCCCCCCGGCACGGCCGGGTTGCCCTTCATCAAGTCATCCGAAGATAGCGATCGGGGCCGCCGCGTAGTGCGCCGCGGCTCCGCTCACTGTTGTTATTGTACGTCAACCAGCCGCCGCCGGTGGCCAGATTCATGGAAAAACGGTATATTTCTCGCTGAGGCCTACGCCATCCGGGTGTTCAGGCCGTCGGGCCGCGGGCTTGCCATGATGGGCGGATCAAGCCGACTGGCCCAAGGAGGCTTCGACCGCCAACTGAAACAACCTCGAGGTCAGGATGAAGACAAAGGGAGAAATCGAGGCCGCCCTATGCGACGGTATCGGGCGTTTTCAACAGGAGTTCATGGGCCGGGGCCCCAAGGGCATCCATTCCTACTTGATTGACGACCTCGCTGTGGTCCGTCTCCAGGGCGTTTTGACTGCAGCCGAACAGCAACTGGTCGAGTCGCTGCCGACGGAAAAGGGCAGGGACTTGCTCAAGCAAGTGAGGATCCAGTTGATCGAAACCGCCCGGCCGATCTTGGAATCGATGATCTTGGAGGTCACGGGCGTCAAGGTCGTGAGCTTGCACCACGACATCAGCACCACCACCGGCGAAGAGATTGTCGTCTTCACCTTGGCCGAGTCGCCCCTCGTCCGCGAAAAGAAGAAGGGGTGATCGACCCGTTCGGCACGCCCGTGGACACGGCGAACGGAGCCCTCCTGGGAAAGCCTCTTCTCATTCAGCCGGCAACGAGGAGCGGACGCGGCCCGATTGACGTCTGGCACGACTCACGTTCCTCCATGATGCCCGGTGTGTTGGTCCAGCGATCTTTGCGCGGACGATTCACGTTGGACACAGGACCCCCGGCAACGTCGAAGTTCCGCGGATTCCACCATCGAAGGCCCGCGAGAGGCATTGCCCTGAAGACCCTGACGAACAAGCTTGAGAAGGTCGCGTCGACGCACACGCATGGCGCTCGCCGGCCGAGCCGGTTGGTTGCAGTCGCCGAGGTTATCTCTAGGTCCTTATAGCGGGGGCAGCATATGGGGATCAGGAGATGTTAATGTGTGTCGGTTTTGTCGGTCTTTCGTGTCGGGCGGCGAACGTAACTGTTTGCGCCACAAAGACTTAAGTGTTGTCGGACCGTGTCACCCCGACAGCGGTATTTGGCCCTTGCTGAGCGGGCTGGAGACCACACTTGAACGACCGCCTTGCCACGGTTGAGGGTGCCCGTCGAGGTTATCTCCTGGTCCTTATAGCGGGGGCAGCATATGGGGATCAGGAGATGTTATTGTG
>JAJDDX010000080.1 GCA_029260055.1 Phycisphaerae bacterium | reverse complement strand
GGAAGTTCCAGCGCAGGAGCGGTAGGCTCGTTCACGGGGCGTACTCCTTTCTGCCACGTTGGCATCGGTATCGCTGAACACGACACCGAGGGTACGCCGCCTTTTTTACACCGTCATCCACAACTTTCGGTTATATCTCCCATATGAACGTCTACCGCCTGAGGCGCGCGATCGACAACCTCCTGGACGACTACGCGCAGCTGGACTTGCTCAAACGGCTCCAGCGAGTTGCTAACGCACTTCAACAGTCCATGGCCGTGGGCAACGCACAGCAAGCGCAGGCTTTCCAAGATGAACTCGCAGGTTTCTACGACGCGCTGGAGTCGTCGGCAAGTTGGGCGTTTCCCCCGAGCGCTACCGCGATCCTAAGAGCCATCCAAGTCGACGAACTCCTCGCAGCAAACCTCTCTGGGCAGATCGAGGAGATTGTAGCGGCGAATAATATCGTCCCGGCGGCTGCCCTGAAACAACTACAGGATGTGTTCAAGAACATCAGGGAAGCGCACACAACCCTATCGCGAATGCGCGAAGACTTTGACACGGTGGGTATCACCCCTTTGCAGCTTGACCCGGGCGAATACGAAATAGGAATACTGATTCCGGCGACAGTTACCGAGAACAACCTGAAGGTAATCGACGCGCAGGTACACAAGTGGTGGAACGTGGCACGGGCTTTGGATGAGGCTCTGACGGGAGAAGTTGATGCTGTGCGCGTGCGCACGATTGAATCCGGAAGCGTTGACCTCTATATCTGTGCAGCTCCGGCAGTTGCGTGGTCAGTCCTGAAGACCGTAGAGAAGATACTAGATGTCTACAAGAAGGTACTCGAAATCCGGAAGCTCAAACGCGAGCTACAGGTACACGAAGCCTTAAGCAAGAAGGAGGAAGCCGAGGTTATCGAGGCAGAGACCAAGCTCGTGCAGAAAGCCCTGATCCAACTCAGGGGCCAGATCATGAAGCGCTATCGTGGGAGCAAAGCCGACCGCGAGGAGGTGGCCAACAATGTTCTTGCATCGCTCAAGACGATAGCTGCAGCGATCGAACTCGGCGTGCAGATCGAGGTAAACGGCACGCCCGAAGAGGAGCCGGACTCCGGAGACGGCGGAGGCAAGAAGAAACAGGCCGGCGCCACAATGCGATCCGAGATTCGCGAACTGCTTGCCAACGTTCCACTACAGACGGCCGAGTTTGAGCTCGTGAAAGACGACGTACTTCACCTGCCAGAGGAAGTGTCCAAGCCCATACCGGATTCCGCCGTGTAGGGCGCGTCGGAATGGCGGTGCGCGACGACGTAGCAAGACGGCGGGAAGTCGCCCGCCTTGCGCTGCCAGACGACGGGTCCGTCAGGAGGGAAACCACTTCCGAAGCACAGTGCCGACCCACTCCCAAAGTGCCGTCTTCCACGTTGCCGCCCACAGCAGAAGCCCGAATGCCAGCTGCCAGCCAACGATAGCAGCCACCTTCCAAGCTGCGGCGCCGGCCTTCTTCATTTCCGCTACGTCCTCGCAGAGGTCGCCAAAGAAACCCTCGCGAAGCGCCCTCGGAATCAGGAACCTGACCCACGACCACCATTCACCTCTACGTCCGGGCGAGGGCGAAACCGCAGGCGTCAAACCGGCGTTGCCGGGTCTGCGTGTGCCGGCAACGATTGACCCGGAATACTGATTCTGAGAGCGATCAAGGTGAGCAGTGTAAACCCGGCTGGCTCGGTCGAGGACCGTTTTGGCGCGGAGGCTCTCGCCGAACACGGTGATCGTAACGAACCAACCCGCAAGACCTCGCCGGGGACGGACCCTGCAATGCGCAGTAGAGTACACATCGTGACACGACAGACGGACATGCCGTTGCACCTTACCAACGAATTCCCAAGCGCTGTCGGTTGTGCAGAAGGGGTACTCCCTAGAATACAGTTGAGGTCGCGGCTGCGCCGTCCATAGTCCCCTTATACGCTCAATAGACTGCGCCTCCAGGTACTTCACATACTCTCGCGAAGCGATTCCCGTAAAACCATTGCACCCTACTTCACGACCCGCCACCCCAATCCTCACCACAAACCCCGCGACTTCAGTCCGCCGTACAACTACTATCTCGTGCTCGCAGGGTGCAACGCAATACGCCCTAGCGTGCTTCCGTTGCCTGTCAGCAAACCCCTCAGCAGCCTGCTTTGCGATGAACGGGTATTCCCGGCGCATGTAATCAGGGGCGCGCATTCGCTGCGCCTCCAAAGAAACTGGTGTGCCAAACCTCGCGGCCGTTGACGCCCGTTACACCGGCAGCCGTGATCTCAAAATACTTACGCCGGTTCCCGCGGCGCTGAGGCACGCTTTCTCCCATGCGGGATTCGACGAACCCCTTCTTTTCCATCCGGTGCAGAGTTGTGTACAGCGATCCGAGCGGCATCCCTTCGCCGGTGCGTCGTTCGTACTCGTTGCGGATTTCGCGGCCGTACTTCTCGCCGTTGATCAGGATGCCAAGAATCACGGCTTCTCGGTAGTTGGGCAATCTGGTACGCATGGGCTCATGTCTCGCGTTAATGCTTACAAATTGTAAGCTATTGGCGCCGGATGTCAACCTCGTTGTTACAGATTCAGCTTCGTTCGCAGGGTTCCCGAAACCACGAAACCGGCGTTTCGTCACGAAAACGCCGTTTCCCGACCGGCTACAGCCCCTTTTGGCTTCGTTCGGGAAAACCTCGCGATTTCCTTTTCCCCCGCCGTGCGAACCATGTAGGCCGGAACGATCGCCCGTGGCGCCGGATTAGATGTTCGTGCAGCGTTTCGAAACTAGGCGCGTAAGTCGGGTATGAGCCACGGTGGGCGAATTTCCGGCCCTAGTTTAGTCAGGAAAGTCGTGGCAACCGGCCTGAATGCGGAGTACGCGGACAAGCTGGAGTTCTTGGCGAACGCGCTCGTTAGCGGCCCGACGTTGGGGGACGATGACGCGCGCCGCGCAAAGTTCGTGGAGCTAATCCGCCAAGTATCGCGCCCTGCACTAGAGGTGCTTGCTGCATCCGTTGAATTGACAGGCGACGGCGACATATTCAAGGATCAAATTGCGGAGCGTTTGGCCTGGCATCCGGATCTCGTCGAAGCCTGCGTATTAGAGCTGCACTCGTTTGGCGCCTATTCCCATATTCTCCGCTGGCAGGAGCAACGGGACGGTCGATACCAACCCATGGCTTCGTTCGCAGACGAGAAGCCGGGTGTAGCACCGCTTACGCGGCAGTTCGCCGAGTTCATCCGGAACGCAGCCGAGTAGCTCCAGCCGTGTAGGTCGGGCTTGCGCGGTGGCGCGTGTTCTGCCCTTGTATATGAAGGGAAGACGTTCGAGAAAGGCGGGCTTTCATCCCCATCTACCCGATGCCCGCCTCCCTTTCGATGCCATGCCGAGCGGGAGGTTGTGCGGTTTCGCGTCTATGGGGTAACGTACGACGATCATGAGTGGACACGAACACGGCGTCGATGAGGCACCGGCACACGGCGGACCGGGGGAAGCCTCGCGGGTGGGCGGTGTTGGATGTCCACTGTGCGCTTGCCCGGATGTGCCGGTGATTCCGCGTCGCAATCGGCCGGACGGCTTCTTCCTTATGCAGGCGCCACGGCGGTGCTCGGCATGTGAGTGCCTGTTCGTGCCTCCATCGAGCATGCGGCTTCGAGTCATGGCGGTCGTGTTTGGCCTGGCCGTGTTCGGGATGAGCGTTGGCGAGTATGTATGGCCGGGCCTTGTCGGGCTGGTGTCGGCGGAGCGGTCGTTTCGCGACGTGATGCAACTCATCGTGGGTGGTATGTCGGCTCTCTACGCCGTACGGATCCTCCGCATTGCCGCAATGAGCGGGACGGCGTGCGTTCTGGACGCCGCGCAGCCGGCCGATTAGCCGTGTAGGTCGGTTTCGCGCGGCGGCGGGTGTAACCTGCCGTACGGACTTTCCGCTACCTGGTTGGATGCACCGTGATGGCTGACGAGCCAACTGAACCGCGAATATGCTGCCCAGCGTGTCATTACTCGCTGGACGAGGCCGAGCAGGAGGCGGCTGCGTGCGCGGATTGCGGAGCGGTGCTCGATCTCGATGCTCTGCGGTCGCGGAAGGAAGAACTTGCCGAGAAGGACGTGCGCGATCGGCGCATCCTCTCCGCCTGGCGGATTGGTGCGGTGTTCGGCGCGATCATGATGCTCGTGGGCCTGGCCTTGATCATCGCCGAGATGCCGCTCTGGATTGGGATGAGGAGAGGCGGCTGGGCCACCGGCATCGCCGTCAGCGTCATTCTGATCCTCTACCGACGACATGAACGTGAGCCGCTTGGGCCGCTGCTCGTCCCGCTGGGCATCTTCTGGCTGGGCATGGGGTTGCTCTATTGCTGGACGCCGTAGGCGGAGCGGCCGGACCGGCCGGAAGGCAGCTCGCGCATCGGTGGAGTTCGCGCCCACGGGTTGGGGTCCGGACAGCGAGCGCACC
>JAJDDX010000079.1 GCA_029260055.1 Phycisphaerae bacterium | reverse complement strand
GGAGAGTGCATCGAGGAAATGGCGAGCGCTGAACGGTTCAACGCTCATTGCCGACGTGATCGCCGGCGTCCAGTTCGCCGACGGAGTCAAAAAGGTCGCCGCCTGATCATGCCGCCGTCCACAACATTTGACCATATCTCTTCATATGGCTCTCCAGCCTTGTAGGATGGGTTCGACCCGCCGCGGCCTCAGCACACGTACGGTGGCGGGTGAACCCCGCCCACGGCGGTTCAGGCGAATTGTACCACAAGGTTGCGTCCGAGCTAGCCGAATCCACCTACGGATAAAACTTCCCCATCATCCTTGGGAAGGGGATCGTTTCGCGGATGTGTTTCAGGCCGCAGAGCCATGCGATGGTCCGTTCCACGCCGAGGCCGAAGCCGCCGTGCGGGACGCTCCCATACCGGCGCAGGTCGAGGTACCACTCATAGTCGCTCTGGGGGAGGTGCTCCTCTTCCATTCGCGCGACCAGCCGATCGAGCTCTTCCTCGCGGGCACTGCCGCCGATGATCTCGCCGAACCCCTGCGGCGCGAGCAGGTCGAAGTTCTCCACCAGCCGGGCGTCGTCGCGGTCCTGACGCATGTAGAAGGCCTTCACGTCGCGCGGATAGTGGCTTACGAAGACGGGCCGATCGTGCAGACGCGAGATGATCGTCTCGTCCGAACCACCCAGGTCAGAGCCCCATTCGAAGTTGGCTGCCAGGTCCATGTGATGCGGAATGTTCGTGACCTGCTCCTGCAGTTCCGACCGCTCCTCCCGCGCCTCGATCACCTCAGCCGCCGCCTTGTCCTTCTGCCACTGCTTGACGTTCGACTTGGCGACCGCGTCGAGTTCCTCGATCTTACCGTCCAGCTCCTCGATGCGGGCCGTCTTGACCTTCAGATCGTTCTCCAAGAGCTCCTTCGCCTTGGGCCCGTGCAGGATGTCAGCCACCTCGGAGTAGGTCAGCCTGAAGAACGGCTTCTTGATCGCCTCGAGTTCTTCGATGTTGCGGCCAAGCTCGATCAACTCCTCGCGATGGTCCTTCAGCACGCGCTGGACGATCGAGCAGATGAATTCCTCTGCCACGTCGATGACATCGGTGAGGCTGGCGAAGGCGATCTCCGGCTCGACCATCCAGAACTCGGTGAGGTGGCGACGCGTCTTGCTCTTTTCCGCGCGGAAGGTCGGCCCGAAGCAGTAGACCTTGCCGTGCGCCATGCAGGCGGCCTCGACGTATAGCTGGCCCGTCTGAGCGAGGTAGACCGGGTCGCCGAAGTAGTCGACCTCAAAGAGCGTCTGAGCCCCCTCGCCGGCTGCGGGCGCGAAGATCGGCGTGTCGATCAGCACGTACTTGTTGTCGTTGAAGAATCGCCGGATGGCATCGACCACGGTGGCACGGATGCGCAGGATGTGCCATTGCCGCTGCGAGCGGAACCACAGGTGCCGCCGCTCCATGAGGAACTCGGTGCCGTGCGGCTTGGGCGTGATGGGGTAGTCGTGGGCCGCGTCGACGATGTCGACGGCGGTGGCCTGAAGCTCGTGCCCGCCGACGGCCCGCTCCTCGGCCCGCGCCTCGCCGGTGATGACGATGGCCGACTCCTGGGCCAGCTTCTTGACGTCGCCGAAGAACGACTCCGTCTGCTCGTTCTTTTCGAGCACGCACTGGCACAGCCCCGTGCCGTCACGAAGAACGATAAATGCGACCTTCCCGCTGGAGCGGGTCTTGTAGACCCAGCCGCTGAGAGTGACGGACTTGCCGACGTGGTCACAAAGCCGATTGATGGTTGTTGGTGTAGCGTCCATGCAAGGGAGTTTACGGAACGGGGGCCCGACTCGCAACGTGGCTGGGCAGGGCTCTAGAGCTGTGGCACACGTCGGATATCGCTGACAGGCGTGGTCCAGGTGCCACGGACAGGGTTGCTTCGGGTGGCATGGGCAAGCAGCAGCTTGCCCGTGATTGCCCGACCCGCCTGAGCTTGTTTGTTCGTGCAGCGGTTCGGGCTTGCGAGCGGGCCGCGCGCCACGGTCAGCGGGTCACGCCCCGGTGAGATCGGTGACCTCGCCGGGAAGGCGGATCCAGCCTCGGCGGTGTTGCTCTTCGATGCCGATGCCGTTCCAGCGCCCCGGTCGTACGAAGAACCAGACTGGTAGGCGGAATCGCCACAACGGGATACTCCGCACGAATTCCAGCGAACTGCGCGACCCTCGCGCCAGTTCTTCCTCGGACGGCGGATCAACGTGGCCGAAGCTCAATCGCCCGACGCGCATGAGGAACGCTTCCGCAGCAAGGTGGTGCTCCTGAAGCTCGGTGATGTCGGCGCCGTCAAATGTCTGGCAATAGCGCCCGGCACGCTTCGGAACTGCGTTGGAGGCTCTGTTCGTCGACGTGCTCAACGACACGTCATCGCTGAAGGCCGTGACCAACTCAGTGTAGAAGCTGCCGGTTTCCTTAGGGTAGGGAATGCCGAGCAGAAAGAGGATGGTCGGGTACTTGTTGTGCTTCTAGGTTCCGTAGAAGCCGCCGCTGGTGCATTGAAAAGAGCCGAGGTAGGCAAGCCCGTGCTCATCGGTCCAGCCGCCCAATTCGACCGTCCGTTGATGTTCCGTGGGGTGCGAGCACGCGGGATCGGGGATTCGAGCGAAGGACGCCCGCCCGTCTCGCAGGATGGCGCGACAGCACACCCAGCACAACCAGCCTGCCGCAAGGGCAATCGCACCGATCACCGTGACCGCGATGTCCAGCAGCGTGCTTATGACCGTGCCCAGCATAGCCAATCTCGCTTGGGCGGACTCGAGTGTGCACTGTGGCTCCGCCCTCTGTGGGAATCGGTGCAGCTCGATGGCGCACCGTTCTAGGTTGCGATATCTTGGGGCATCAGTGTCGATGGTGCAAGCGCGGTGAGTGACGGGTTCGCCGCCGCGATCAGGAGCGAGGTGGGGTCGTGTGACACCCTGTTGTCCCAGCGCTACCTATGAACCGATGTTGGCGTTGGCTACCGCCATCGATTCGCGCAAGTGAGTGATGGCTGCTTCGAGTTGACGGTCGCGGACGATGGTTGCGGACGGGGCGTCGCTTCCCGGCTCCTTGCCGAACGGTCCACCAGGTCCAGCCGACGCGTCACGATACGCGCGATCCAGCGAGCGCCGTGACGCCTGAATCTCGGCGACTTCGGCGTCGCTCAGCACGACCTCGACGCTTGGCCGCACGCCCCAATCGTCGGACGGCGTGGCGCCGACCGCGCGATGGATGATTCGCCCGCTGGGCAACCGGTAGTGGGCAACGGTGAGCTTGATGGCGGCTGGATGCGTGCCGAGTTCGATGACGTGCTGCACGCTGGCCTTGCCGAAGCTTCGCTCGCCGACGATGGCGGCCCGGCCGTGGTCCTGGAGCGAGCCGGCGACAACTTCCGAGCAACTCGCCGAACCGCCGTTGATCAGCACGGCGAGGGGAATGGTCGTGTTCGCGCCGTCCGGCGTGGCGTGGTGCTGGTTCACCGCTTTCCTGCGCGTGACCGTCTCGACGATCAGACCGGACTTGACGAACCGATCCACCATCGTCACAGCCTGGTCGAGCAACCCGCCCGGGTTGAACCGCAGGTCGATGATCAGCGCCCGTGTGTTTCGTTGGAGTATGTCTCGCAGCGCGGCGTCGAAATCGGGCATGGTGTTTTCGTGGAAATTGCTGACGCGGATGTAGGCGATGCCGTGGGCCGGTTCGATCATGTAGTCCCATTGGCCGTACTGCACGCGTCGAACACCGCGTACGGTTTGGATACTCACCGGCCCGCGAATGACTTCGATATTCTCCGGCGAAGTTTCCCCCGCGTGGAGCACGCGCAGCACGACCGTCGAGCCCGGCGCGCCGGACAGGCGTTCTGTAAGATCGAAGACGGAGAGCCCGTCCGCGCGTTGTCCGTCGATCGCGAGGATCGTGTCACCCGCGAGGATGCCGGCATGCGACGCCGGGCTGTCGGCCAGCGGCGAGATCACGGTCAGCTTGCCGTCTTGAACACCGAACTCGACGCCGACGCCGATGTACTCACCCGCGTTGCGACGCATGAACCCGGTTAGCTCGTGCGGCGCGATATAGCCGCTATAGGGGTCGAGCTTCAGCAGCATGCCGCGAATGGCCCCGTCGACGAGGCGGTCGTCCTCGATCTCCTCCACAAACCGCTGCTTGGCGAGGGCGTTGACCTCGACCAGGGCGCGGAATGTGTTGTACATCGCGTCCTGTTTCGCCACCATCGGCGGCAATTGAACGAAGAGCACGGCGATCACGCCGAAGACTATGACACCCGCTAGACCGAACTTCTGCATTCGTCCCTCGCCGCGCTGCGACAGTATCAACCTTCCGCGCACTGACGGTGCGCGCACATTACACCTATCATCGACTCTGCGTCTGCGGCGGTGAAACGACCCATTAGCGGACGTACGTCCGGTATGCCTCGGCGATGTCGCCCACTCGCGCGGCGTGCCGATCGCGCCTCGGCGGGGCATGAGCCAGGGTATTCTCGGTCGTTCCCGCGCCCGAACTTCGGCGCGGCTCGACGTTTCGGCGGCGGCTGTCTACAGTATGAGGACGTGGCCGCACGCCGGACATCGTTCCGGTCAAGCTGGCCGATGGGCAGGCACGGCCGTCGATCTCGGGCCGATTTCGATGTGAGGATGCGTGGTGGCGAAAGAGAAGTGGTACGGCGGGGGGCTCCATTTCGAGTGTACCCAATGCGGTAACTGCTGCAGCGGTGATCCGGGCTACGTCTGGGCCACCAAGGAGGAAATTCGGCGCATCTCCGTGTCCCTCGGACGCGACGACGGCTGGCTTGACAAGAAGCACCTTCGCCGCGTCGGTTTGCGTTACAGCCTGACCGAAAAAGCGGACGGTGACTGCATCTTCCTCGAGCGGGTCGACGGGAAGGCGCTGTGCGGCATCTACTCCGTGCGGCCGCTTCAGTGTCGAACCTGGCCCTTCTGGACGCACGTGCTCAAGAGCCCTGACACCTGGGGCGAGACGGCGAAGGGCTGCCCGGGCATGAACAACGGGCAGGCGTACGATTTTGGCCAGATAGAGGCCATTCGCACCAAGAAGGAGTGGTAGGCTGGTGATTGCGTCCGCCTTGCCGGTACGGGGCGGCGACGCCACGGCAGCGGACCCGGTTGACCCGCACTTTGTGCACGCTATGATTTCAGCGTGCGCGGGGCGCTCGGGGTGCCTGACTGCCCCGGGCGGTGCGATGAGTCTTTTTGAGGATTGGCTGATGTCACGTTTGACTCGATGTGTCGCGATTCTGGGGGTCCTGGCTTTGCTTTCCGGATGTTCGACCGGCACGGGGGTCTCCAAGGCAAGCGTTGTGGTGGCCTATCCGCACTCCGTGCATCCCACGATGACACAGCCCGCGCGAGACCATATCCAGGTCGGCGGCAAGGTCATCCATCGCGACGCGCGAGCGCTGATCGAGGACCTCGACCTCCTTTTCCTGAGCGACCGGCCCACGCGGCTCTCCCGCTGGCACGATCGTTAGGTCGAAGCCTGTGAAATATCGCTTCTCCCTCGGCCAGCGCGCCGGGGGTTTTTTCTGCGCGGATTGGCGAACCGATGCCGGATAACCCTCTCTCCGAACCGAAAAACACGCCGCTGACACGTGATCAGATTCGTGAGCAATGGCGCTCGGTGGCCCTGGATTGGGGTCGGTGGGAGCCCTACTTCGCGTCGTCGAGTTGGCCGGTTACCCACCGACTGATGGCCGCGCTGAGGCTCGAACCGGGATTGCGCGTGCTCGACTTCGGCTGCGGGATCGGCGACCCGGCACTTCAGATCGCGCAGGCGGTCGCCCCTGACGGCCAAGTGACCGCCGTGGATCTCGCTCCGGAGATGGTGGAGATCGCCTCCTCACGCGCGCGTGCCCTGGCGCTCGAAAACGTGACGTTCCGGGCGGCGGCCCTCGAGGAGTTGGACCCGACCCGTGGCCTCTTCGACGCGGTGGTGGGGCGGTTCAGCCTGATGTTCCTCATCGATGTGGCGGCGGGGCTGAAGCGGATTCGCGATCTCGTGCGTCCGGGCGGACGGGTGGCATTCTCCGTGTGGGCGCCGATGGAAGTGAACCCGATGTTCGCGATCCCTCGTGAACAGATAGCGTCCGTCGTCGACCTTCCCGCGGTCCCGGACGACGCACCCGGGCCGTTGCGGCTTTCTCGTTCCGGAGAACTCGCGGCGGCGCTCGAGGCGGCCGGCTTCACGGAAGTGACCGTGGCGGACGTGCAGATGTACAATTTCGCCCGCGACCCGTCCGAGTATTTCGAACTCGTTTACGCTATGGCCGGCACGTTCCGCAGCACCTTCGATGCCCTCGATACCGGGCAGCAAGAGCAGGTTCGTGCGGGCCTTCAGCGAACGGTCGCGCAATATGCGGATTCCACCGGTGTCAGAGTCCCCGCGCTCGCACGGGTAGGCACCGGCGTATGCCCCGGCGCGTAGGCCCCATATCTTGCCGCCCCCTTGATTTTGCGTCGGGCTCCGGCTCAGATACCGATAGCTAAGCCGAGACGCCGGCCGGGGACGACATTGCGTGCCGCTTCGACGGCGTGCGCCGTCCCGCCG
Source organism: Phycisphaerae bacterium (assembly GCA_029260055.1). Lineage (GTDB taxonomy): Bacteria > Planctomycetota > Phycisphaerae > UBA1845 > UBA1845 > JADFOB01. Next base: position 9,584 of record JAJDDX010000079.1, on the reverse strand, counting down.
TCCGACATGCTGCGCTCAAGGCTTCGGAGTCGTTTCCCGGCACGGGAAATGCCGAGGTTTCTGATGGCAAGACACGTCCGACATATCCCAATCAGGAGTGCACGTCATGGAACTCGAGAAGTATCTGCAAGGCCAAGGTGTGACCTTCGAAAAGCACACGCATTCGTCGGCCTACACCTCCCAAGGCCTCGCGCAGGCGGAGCATGTCTCCGGGTACAACGTGGCCAAGCCCGTGATCGTGAAGGGGGCGAAGCGGTACGCGATGTGCGTGTTGCCCGCCCCGAAGCACGTCGATCTCAGACGCGCGGCGGAAGCCATGCACGAGCCCGAAGTTCGACTCGCCACGGAATCGGAAATGGCTGTGCTGTTTCCCGGATGTGAGTTGGGAGCCGAGCCGCCGGTCGGGGCGCTCTTCAGCTTGGAGACCATCATGGATGTCGGTCTTCAGGACGATGAGTTCCTCGTCATGCAGAGCGGTTCGCACACCGAGTCCATCACGATGGGGCGCGGCGAGTGGGAACGGCTTTGCAGGCCGACGATCGCGCCGATCGCCCTGGCCTGAGGTGCCGGGCAGCGGAGGCCGTGCCGTAACCTACGCTCGTGCGATCGTGGCGCGCCCGGTTCGACAGGTCCGACGGGGCGCCTCGCGGCGGCGGTGAGGGTCTTCATTGCTCGGGCGTCGACGGCGCGAGTGTGGGCCCGTAAGATGCCGCCATGACGCTTGCCAACACCGATACGCCGGGCCGGTCGTGTACCGTCGGATTCCGTGTGCGCTACGCGGAATGCGACGCCATGGGATACCTCCACCACGCCAAGTACTGGGAATACTTCGAGCACGCCAGGACGGAGCTTCTTCGGGAAAACGGCTTTCGCTACCGCGATCTGGAGGCGGCCGGCACGCTTTTCGTCGTGTACAAGGCCGCGTGCAAGTACATCGTGCCCATCCGGTACGATGATCTGGTCGAGGTGACGGCCTCGGTGCAGCGCACGACCAGAACGCGCGTCGATCACTCCTACGTGATCACGCGGGATGGCGAGCGAGCCAGTGAGGCGACGACGACGCTCGCGTGCGTCGGCATCGACGGAAGACCGATTCTCATGCCTGACAACCTCTGGTCCGCCACGGGCGGCGTCTGACGCCGCGGAGGGCCGCCCCAACCGATGTTAAGCAGCTAAATTCCGGGCCAAGCGGTTGTCTCCCGCGAAGACCCCGCTACACTTCTTCTCTTCGTTTCGGAAAGTGAGTCTTCGGCATCCTTCGGCCCTAGCGGGCTCGAAAGCAGGAGGTGAAAACGTGGCGACTTTCGGATATTGCCCCAGTAGCGTCGGCCTCGGTAAGCACGGAATCACCGACCCCGGTGACGTTTTCTGGAACCTCCCGCCGGCGGAACTCTACGAGCATTCGCTCCGGGCTTCCGAGGGCTCGCTGGCCGCCGCCGGACCGATGGTCTGCACGACCGGTGTTCACACCGGCCGATCACCCAACGACAAGTTCCTCGTCGAGGAGTCTTCCACGAAGGAGCAGATCTGGTGGGGCAAGGTCAACAAGCCGATCAGTGAGGCGCATTTCGACGCGCTGCACAAGGTCGTGCTCGACCACTACCGCGGCCGAAAGCTCTACGTCCGCGACATGTTCGCCGGTGCCGACGAGGCCACGCGGATCAAGATCCGAGTCGTCAACGAGTTTGCCTGGCACAACCTCTTTGCCAGCCAACTCTTCATCAGGCCGACGCCGGGAACCACAGCGAGCCACGATCCGGACTTCACGATCCTCAACGCCGCCACTTCCGAAGCGGACCCGGCCAAGCACGGGACGCGCAGCAAGACCTTCGTCGTGGTGAACTTCGCCAAGCGCCTGATCCTGATCGGCGGCACCTCCTACGCGGGCGAGATCAAGAAGAGCATCTTCACCGTCATGAACTACCTGCTGCCGCAGGCCGACGTCCTGAGCATGCACTGCTCGGCCAACATCGGCGCCGACGGCGACACCGCGCTGTTCTTCGGGCTCAGCGGCACCGGCAAGACGACGCTGTCGGCCGACCCGACGCGCCGCCTGATCGGCGACGACGAACACGGGTGGGGCGGCAACGGCGTATTCAACATCGAGGGCGGATGCTACGCCAAGTGCATCAAGCTCTCCGCCGAATACGAACCACAGATCTACAACGCGATCCGCTTCGGCACGGTCCTGGAGAACGTAGTCATGCATCCCGAAACCCGGGCCATCGACTACGATTCAGGCGAGATCACCGAAAACACCAGGGCGGCTTACCCGATCGAGTTCATCCAGGACGCCGTGATTCCCGGCGTGGGCGGGCACCCGAATAACGTGATCTTCTTGACCTGTGATGCGTTCGGCGTACTGCCGCCGATCTCACGATTGACGCCCGATCAAGCGATGTATCACTTCCTCTCGGGCTACACGGCCAAGGTCGCGGGCACCGAGAAGGGCGTGACCGAACCGGAGGCCACGTTCAGCGCCTGCTTCGGTGCGCCGTTCCTGCCGCTGCCGCCGAGTCGCTACGCGGCGATGCTCGGTGAGCGGATCGAAAAACACAACGCCAGGTGCTGGCTGGTGAATACCGGCTGGAGCGGCGGCCCTTACGGTGTCGGAAAGCGCATGAACATCCACCACACGCGCGCCATGGTCGAGGCCGCGCTATCCGGCGGGTTGAACGACGGGCCCTTCGAGGATGATCCGGTCTTTGGGTTGAGCGTGCCGACTCGCTGTGAAGGCGTGCCGTCGGAGGTGCTCACGCCCAAGGCGACGTGGAGCGACCCGGCCGCCTACGATGCCAAGGCGAAGGACCTGGCGTCACGCTTCGTCGAGAACTTCAAGTCGTTTGAAGGAGTGGCGCCCGAAGTAATCGCCGCGGGCCCGAAGGCATAGCGAGTCGGCGAGTCAGGCGTATCGAATGGAATGCGTTGAGGCCGGTCGCTAGGGACCGACGATGACGCGCGAGCAGATATCCCTTAGCTCGTCGAGGCACACACGGCATTCGTCCAGCGTCTGCGACTTGGCCCATTCTTCGAGCTTGGCCGCCCGATCGGTGAGAATCGGATAGCCGTATCCGCCGCCGCTTCCCTTGAGCTGGTGGGCAGCCACCCGAAGCGCCTCAAAGTCCGCCGACTCCAGCGCGCCTTCCATGGTCCCGAGCCGGTTGGTCAGTCCGTCGACGAACTGCACCACGATATCCGCAAAGGACGCGTCATCCTTCACCAGGTCGGAGGAGATCGGATCGTTTGGATTCGGTGGATTATCGGTCATCATTCGGGCTCTTTTGCTCAGTGTTTACGGGCCAAGCGTCCAGTCGTTCATCGTCAACCCACTTGCGCGAGTTGCGTTGTGGAGCAGGCCGTTCACGTCCGATTAGGCGGTGCCGCCGGCGTCTGAACCAGGGACCTAACGCGAGCCGCCACGGCGTCGTACACTCGGTGGTCGGGGGTGGGCCGATAATATGTGGGTTCCTGTGGGCGTCCTGGGCTCAGGTCGCTTAGTGAGACAGCGCTAGGATCGCGTCGACAAGTGTATCGGGGTTCGTTTTCCGGGCGTGCGAGCAATCAGAGCGCCGGGCGCAAGCCCGATGACATGACCGCGGGCTTGCGCCACGCGGCTCTGATCACGGCATAGCGCTGTCATACTAGCCGATGTAAGTCTTCGCCTTCCGTCCGGACAGGTAGGATTCCATCACGCAATTGGTGAGATCGCCGGCGGTGCAGTAGAAGGCGACGCCGCGGGTCAGCTTCGTGAGGTGGTTCACGAAGTCGATCCAATCCATGTAGTAATAATCCTCGATCAGGGCGAACGTGGCGAACCGCACGCCCAAGCGTTTCAGGTGGATGGCTTCGGTCAGCGTCGCGATCGCCGTGACCTCTTCCGGCGGATAGATGAGGTGTACGAAGTCGCCTTCGACGTGAGCCGTGGGCTGGCCGTCCGTGATGATGAAGACCTGCTTGCTGTGCCCCCCTCGGCGGGCCAGGATGCGCCTGGCGGTCCTCAGGCCCAACTGGAGATTCGTGAAGTGCTGAGGCGCTTTCGGTAACTCGGCGATCGGGACCGCGAGCCTGACTTCCGGATCAAACAGCGTGATTCGTTTGGGCATCAGCAGGGGCAGCTTCTGCTCCGGCACGATCTCCGCGCCGGACGCAAACCCGACGATGTCCACGCTGTCCAGTGCGAAACGTTGGCGGATTAGCGCGTACATGGCCATCGCGCACTTCTTGGCTTGAGAGAACCGGTGCCACCGGCTCATTGAGCCCGACATGTCGAGCAGAATCACCGTGCTGCACGTCGCTTTCGATTCGGTCGTGTGAACCTCGAAGTCGTGCTCGCACAGGCGAATCGGTGTGCCCGGCCCGCCACGCCTTACCGCGTTGTGAAGCGTCGCGGCCAGGTCGAGCTCACTCACCGGATCGCCCCATGAATAGGCTCTCGTGCTCTCCAGCCTCTCGCCGCCGGCGCCTGCTTGCGTCGTCTCGTGTCCGTCGGCCGCGTCGGGCTTGAGCCCCTTGAACACCTCCATCAGCGCCTTGCGCTGCATGCTGCTGATCGCGCGCGGCGTCAGGCGAAAACGCACGCCGACCTTCTCCAGCAAGCCGTCGTCGATCCAACGTTGGATAACCTCCTGCTGCTCCGGATCGTCGGAGAGGCCGCGCAGTGCGTCGAGTGCCGCGTCGCCATAGTCCAGCAGGTAGTCGAGGAAGTTCTGAAAGAGTGCAAGATGGTCCTGAGTTTGAAACTCCGAGCCGTCCCACTGTTGATACATGAACCGCATGACACGCGCCCCACAAGGGCCGGGCCTTTGAAAGCCGTTAGCGCTTGATATACGTCTTGCCGTGATAGGCGTACTTGCTGAGCCGGTTGTGGACGTATAACGCCTCGAGGATGAACTCCGCGGCGGCCGCCACGTGCGCGGGCTCCTCGAAAGGCGCATCCAACTCCGCACACAGCTTGACCGCCGCCTTCTTGAGCGGAGCGATCTTCTCGAGGCGCTCCGCCAACTCCGCGGTCGACACCTCATCGCCGAGTTCGATCGTGGCCTCGTCATCCGAAAAGGCGGCGACGACATCGTCGAGTTCGGTGATCTGTCCGTAGTCCTCGAAGACCGTCTTGACGGCCTCACCGGCGATCGACGCGACGAGCTTGTCCTCGGCCTGCTCGTCGTCGGCCAGCATCAGTTCGATCTTCCCGCGACAGCCGGCTGCGATGTGCGCCAGATCACAAATGCGAGGCACGACCATGGCCTCGCCGTGCAGCAGACAGCGCCGCTCGGCGTTGGAGACGAGCAGTTCAGCGTTGGCAATCGACATGCGCACGGAGACGCCGGACTGCTGGTTGACGTGCGGGCTGCTTCGCGCGATGCGTGCGATCTGCTCGATGATCTCTAGCATGTATCGCGGGACGCTTACCGAGTGTTCGTTGCCGTTCCGTTCGATCCAGGCGTTTTCCTTCGTGATCCGGATCGCGTCGTCAACCGACAGGGGGTAATGCGTGCGGATCACCGAACCGAGCCGGTCCTTGAGCGGCGTCACGATGCGTCCGCGGTTCGTGTAATCTTCCGGATTCGCGGTAAACGCCATACAGACGTCGAGCGGCACACGAACCGGAAAGCCGCGTATCTGGATGTCACGCTCCTCGAGCGCATTGAACAGGCCGACCTGAATCCGCGGTGCCAGATCGGGCAACTCGTTGATGGCGAAGATGCCGCGATTGGTGCGCGGGATGAGGCCGTAGTGCAGCACGCCCTCGTCGTCGAGGTGCCGACCCTCGGCGTGTTTCACTAGGTCGATCTCTCCGATCAAGTCGGCGATCGTGACGTCCGGGGTGGCGAGCTTCTCGTGGAACCGCTCTTGCCGGTGAATCCACCTGATCTCCAGGTCGTCGCCGTGCTCTTCGAGCAGCCGTCGATTCGGTGCGAACTTCGGATGCAGCGGATCGTCCGGCACGTCGCTGCTCGCCGGCGTGGGCGTCCATTCGTCTAGCAGCGTGGGCAGCATGCGAATGATGCGCGTTTTGGCCTGGCCTCGCAGGCCGAGCATCAGCATGTCGTGTCGGCTCAGGACGGCGTTGACGATGTGCGGGATCACGGTGTCGTCGTAGCCGACGATGCCGGGAAAGAGCGCCTCGCCCCCACGTAGACGGGCGACGAGGTTCTCGCGCATCTCGTCCTTGACCGACCGGCTGCGGTAACCGGCCTCACGCAGGGCGCCTACGGTTTTCGGTTTGCACACGGTCTTCCCCCTTCCGGCACGACAACTCGCCGGATGGTAGCGCGGGCATGAAGGAACGTCAACGAAACGCGTGGTAGCTTAAGCGGGCAGCCCACGGTTGCAGGCGGGGTCCGACTGTCGTTACACTTCGGTCTGGTCGCCGGGACCGCAAGCTCTCGGCGAGTACCCTTCCGCCGAACCGAGTGCAACACGAGGGCATGGCATGATCGATCGCTCGTTTTCATTGGCACTGGCACTTCAGGCGATCGGGCGGCGGGTCGGCCGGCAGATCGATGTCGATGACCTACAGGCTGTGCTCGGCCTGTCCATGATCCCTTGTGCCGTACCCGCTTCCACCGACCCGGCGAGTTGGACCATGTACGCCCGCGATGCCTGCCTCGAAGAGACGGGGCGGGTATTCGGCATGGCCATTCGCCCGGTGCATCCTCCGGAGGCCGCCAAAGGGCTGGGCGGCGCGGCGGAGTTTGCACAGCATTTCGAGGCGAGCTACAGACCCCTGGTTGCCGCGGCGATCGAAAACGAACAGCCCGTGCTCGCGTGGCAGGGTTGGCCGGGCGAGCACCGGCTCATGTGGGGTGTCGTGGACGGGACCTGTGAGCAGGGCATTGGGCTTAGCGGCGCCACGTGGCCTTCGCCTGACGCGGGCGACGATGGCTCGAAGCTATCGCTGGATCGACCGCCGGTTCAGCTCTATGTCGTCGAGACTGTCACGTCGGAGGAACCGAGTTCCGAGGCTCTGATTCGAGCGGCGGTCACGCACGCGCGGCGCATGCTCGAGGCGGATGTGATGTCGCGTTTCGGCGTGTTCACCGGACCCGGTGCTCTGACGTGTGCCCTCGAGGCAGTGCGATCCAAGCGAGGCGCCGGACCCGTCTCACCGACGTTCGCCAGTGGCCACCAGGCGTTTTCGGCGTCGATTAGCGCCGGGTGGCTATCCGCCATTCGCTTTTTCACGAGGCAGGCACAGCAACTGGACGGTGAGCACAAGATCGTGACGGACTCACTGATGGCGTTGTGCCAACGGTTGGGCACTGCGCTTTCTCTGTCCGCCAATCCGTCCGCCGCCCGGGCCGCGCTGGCGGCCGAAGAAGGGCGGAAGAAGCTCGTCGCGGACCTCTCTGAGGCCGTAGCCGCAGCGACTGATCTGGCTGCGACCCTGAAGGTGAGGGCGCAAGAACTGGGGGTCGAATAGCGGTTAGCGACTACTTGCCGATCAGTTCGAGGAAGGCCTTCTCGTCCATCGTGTCAACGCCGAGTTGTTCGGCTTTCTCGAGTTTCGAACCCGCGGATTCGCCATAGACGACAAGGTCTGTCTTCTTGCTCACACTGCCCGCCGACTTACCTCCGAGGCTCTTGATGAGGTCTTGCGCCTCCTTGCGGCCCATGCTGGTGAACGTACCGGTGACCACGACTGTCTTGCCCGCAAGCGGAGAATCGGGCGCGACGGCACGCTCAGGCTGCTTCATATTGACCCCTGCGCCTGCTAGTTTGGCGATCAGGCTCGAGCCGGCATCGCTTTCGAAGAAGTGAATCACGCTTCGTGCCAGTTCGGGGCCGATACCGTCGATCTCAGTGAGTTGGTCCTCCGTCGCTTTCGCAACGGCGTCCATCGCTCCGAAGCGATCAGCCAGAAGCTCGGCCGTGCTGCCGCCGACGTGACGTATGTTCAAGGCCGCAAGCAGCCGAGAAAGGGGCCGCTGCTTGCTCGCCGCGATGCCATCGAGAAGGTTGTCGACGCTGGTTTCACCCATTCGCTCCAGGGCGATCAGGTCTTCGCGGCGTGGCTCGAGGCCATATAGGTCCGCGAAGTCCTTGACGAATCCGTTGTCCACGAGCGTCTCGATCAACACCTGCCCCGCGCCGTCGATGTCCATCTGACCGCGTGCGGCGAAGTGGATCAGCCTCTCTTTGAGTTGAGCCGGGCAGGCGGGGTTGATGCAGCGGATGTAGACGCCGCCTTCGTCCTTCTCGACCTCGCCCTCGCACACTGGGCACTGGGTGGGGCGTGCGATCGTCTTGGCGTTCTTGGGTCGCTTCTCGACCACGACCTCGACGACCTGCGGAATGATCTCGCCCGCCTTCTCGACCAGCACGGTGTCGCCGATCTTGATGCCGAGCCGATCCACCTGGTCGAAATTGTGCAACGAGGCGTGGCGAACCGTTGTGCCGGAAAGCTGCATGGGCTCCATCACCGCACGCGGCGTGATCGTCCCGAGCTTGCCGACCTGATAATCCACACTCAGCAGCACGCTTTCCGCCCGCTCAGCCGCGAACTTGTACGCGATGCACCAACGCGGATAGCGACTCGTCGACCCGAGCGCATCGCGCTGGTCCAGCGCGTCCACCTTGATCACCAGGCCGTCCGTTTCGTAGGGCAGGCCGTGCCGCCGCGCATCCCACTCGGAAAGGTGCTCGATGATATCCTCGATCGAGTCGTGAACCGTGCGATAGGGGCTCACCGGGACTCCCCAGCGAGCGAGCGACTCGAAAAGCCCCGTGTCCGTGGCGGCCGCGACCGGTTCGATCCGCCCGAAGCCGTGGGCGACGAATTGCAGACCGCGCCCGGCAATGTTCCGTGGATCGAGCTGTTTCAGTGACCCGGTCGTCGCGTTCCGTGGGTTGGCGAAGAGAGGCTCGCCGTCCGCCTCGCGTTTGGCGTTATGTCGCTGAAATTCCTCGGTGGGCCACACCACCTCGCCGCGCACCTCGAGCACGTCGGGCACATCATCGCCGAGCAAACGCAGGGGAACCGACGGCATGGTACGCACATTCTGCGTGATGTCGTCACCGGTCGTGCCGTCGCCTCGTGTGGCGGCCAGGGCGAGCGTACCGGCCGTATAGAGCAACGAGGCAGCCACGCCGTCGATCTTCGGGTCGACGATGTACCGGAAAGCCTCGTCGTCGAGGCCTTTTCGCACGCGATCGTCGAAGTCCCGAAGCTGGTCGGCGTCGTACGTGTTGTCGACCGACAGCATGGGTACGGCGTGCGTGACGTGCTCGAACCCCTCGATGGGCGTTTCGCCGACCCGTTGGGTGGGTGAGTCGGGCGTGACCAGATCCGGGTGCTGCTCTTCGAGTTGCCGCAACTCAGCCAGCAATTCGTCGTACTCCCGGTCGCTGATTGACGGCGCACCGAGCACATAGTAGGCGTGGTCGTGCTGCCGAATCTCCTTGCGGAGGGCGCTCAGTCGATCTTCGAGCTGCTTGGTCATCGGTCGCTGATTATCGCCAGGAGTCGGCCATGTTGGCAAGAGACGCAGGGGCCCGTCGCGAAGCTATCGCACGTTGAAGTACTTGGCCTGACCATGGTGGCAGATCAGCGCCGTCGTGCTCTGCTCGGGCTCGAGTTGGAA
>JAJDDX010000078.1 GCA_029260055.1 Phycisphaerae bacterium | reverse complement strand
ACACGGTGCCGTCCTTCGGCGTCGGCTTCTTACTTCGCTTCTCGTGCAACGGCCCGCCGCTCACCCCGCGGATGCCCTTGATGAATACCTCGGCACCGGCGACCGGGCGTTTGTAGCGATCCCGCACGCGCACCGTCAGGTTGCCGGGGATCTCCTTGTCGAGGCTGACGGTTACGTCCCACTTCATCCGCGCTACGACCTGCGTGGTCTCCGTTCCCTCAGTATACATCTTGGCCCAGGCGTAGACCCGGTAGTTGCCCTTGGGAAGCTTGGTGAGGGTGACCGACCCGGACTTATCGACGGTGCCGTTCCGGTAGGACGGACCCTGCAGGCGATACTTGGCAAAGGGAATGGGTTTGGGGGCCGTGCCCGCCTTGCCTCTTCTGCCTTTGGTGCCGCGATCCATGACCGTGATCGTGAGGTCGCCGAGTTGGCTCTTTTCCGTGGGCTGCTTGCAGGTTGTGACGGGGTCACTCGGCTTGCGTTTGGGCTTATCGTACTGCCAACTCTTGTCGCCGGCCGCCTTGACGTAGGCGTCCATCCAGGTCTTTCGGTACTCGTAATCGCCGGGGTCCATCGTGAGCTTGCGGTTCTTGAGCTCCGGGTACTTGTCCCACACGGCATCGTTTGCCTTCTTGAGGGCTTCGCAGTCGAGCGGGAACTTGGCGTAGCGCGTCTTAGACAACCGGAGGCTCCTCGTCTGAAAAGATGAGGTGTTCGGCGATCTCATCCAGCTTCTCTTCGGGTTCCATCTCCTCCCGTCTGAGGATTTCGCCTGCCCACTTGGTGCCTCTGTTCGTGTCGAACTTCGGGCCGAGGATCGCCACGAACTCGATATACCGTGAGAGATCGGCTTCGCCCGTCATGCCGTATTTTTCGGCCGTGGCGCAATGCTCGCGGATGGTGTCGCACAAGTCCTCATCCGCGATGCCGTGCTTTTCGAGTTGCTCGGGCAGATCGTCACGCAGGTGCCGCGCGGCGCGCTGGATGAACTCCTCCATCCGTTGATCGGACCAGGCATCCTTATGGGCTTGTCGCAATCTCATCGACGGCTCCTTCGCGACGAGCTTGCCTTGGGGGTCTCGTTCAACGAGGCCTCCGTTACGACGGCTCCGTCCGATCCCGGCTTGCAGCAGAGCATCGTGCCGTCCTGTTCGGCCTCGATGAAGACCTGGCTGATCGGCCCGAAGAACTCTCGGGCGTCGCCCGGCGTACATTCCGGCAGGAAGGGACGCAGCACTCTCGGATCGTAGAATCTGAAATAGTACTTGCGCTGGTCTTCGTCCGTCGCACGGAAGACGCCGCGCAAGTGGCGGCGCACTTTTTCGGGGTCGGCCGTGGTAACGAGCAGAATGCCGGAGCTGTTGCCGAGTTGCTTCGTCCACCTGTCGAGGAATCCGGTTGCGTCGGCTGCGGATCGCGATGTCGACTCGACCGGCACCAGGTAGGGCGCCACGCGATCCATGTGCGCAGCCGCATCGTCGGCGAAGAGTGATTTCACGTCCCGTCCGTACTGCTTCTTAGCGGCCTTCGCCAGTTCGCCGTCCCTTGCGGCGTCAACGACGGCATAGAGACGCTCAGCGGCGGCGCACCTTCGATGGATAAAGGCGTGTAGTGCCTGACCGGTTATTGTGGTTGCCGCCATCATTGTTCCACTAATACTCCACCGGTGATCCCGACGATCGCTTGCCGTCAGCAGCCGTGCGCATCGAGAAGAGCCTCCTGCGTGGCTTCGTCGAGCTCTCCGCTGTCCTCGATCCCCCGGCTCACCTGAAACGCCTTGAGTGCTTCGGTGTACTCGTCGCTGCCTTCCTCGCCGCAGTCGTAGCCGAGATTCGTCAGCCGCTTGCGGGCGCCGGATTCCGTGTCGACCGGATCCATGTTGCCGAAAGCGATCTCGTATTCCTCGTTGTGCTCGCCATCGCGGACCGTCAGGAACCCCTTGAGCGCCCCAGGCGGAATCCGTGCCTCGATAACGCCTTCCTCCACCTCCTTGGCGTCGACCAGCTTGTCGTCGACATGCAGGATGTAGGAGACGTTCTTGCGCGGCTCGCCTCCCTCCAGCAGTCGAAAGCGTGCCAGCGCCGGCGTACCCTTGAGGCGGAATCGGTGCTTCTGGTCACACGGCAGCGCTTCCTCACCTTCGTTCTTCTCCGGGATGAAGACCTTGTCGCCGGGCAGAAGCACGTTGGGCTGCTCGCGCTGCTGTTTGAGCTCGGCATTGTTGGCGTGATTCCAGATGGACTCCCACCAGACGCCGCGCTCGTCCGCGATCTTCAGCAGACAATCGTCTTCCTTCATGGTGTGGTAGCTACCGTCGCTCAAGGCCCGATACTCCTCGGTCGTGTCACTCCGGGGCGGCTCATAGCCCCGTTCACTTGATCAGCTTCTGGAACTCAGCTTCCGCCGCATCCTCGAGTGTCTGGTACATCTGTCTGAGCGTCTGCATCTTGGGCTCTTTGACCCGCTTGGCGATCGTCGCCCGATCGGCGGGCCGAACGATGTAGTGCGTCGGCGCCTTCTTGTCGTCCAGTGCCTTCTCGTACCACTTGTGTTCGCTGTCATCGGGGTGACAGCAAAAATGCTGCAGCAAGTGAAGCCAATCGATGCCCGGCGTCGAGTCCAGCGTGTTGAGCGCCTTGTGCTTTGACTGCTTCTTGGTGCCGTCGTCGAACTTCGCCGCGGCGGTCTTGCCCCGGTTGACCTGGCGGACCATGAGTTCGGCGATATAGGTGGCCAAGCGTGTCCCGACATTGATCGCCGGTCGCCGCAGCGGTTTCTTCTTGGGGCTGTCCTTGGCCAGAAGCGAGTGACACCCGATGTTCTCGGCCGATGCCCCGTTCACCGTGCGAGCGTCTTCGATCAGCTTCTTCTTGTTGAGTGCCGCACTTTGCGCCTCGGATTGTTCGTGGGCGATGTCGGCAAGGACGAGCAACTCGACCAGGAAGGCGAACGGGCTTCGGATCGTTTCCGGCACTTTGAAGAGTATGCCGCCATAGGCGTCAAAAACTCGGTTATCGATCTTGAACGCCTCCTTCAGCGCGTCGGCCGACTTGCGGTGCAGCTTGCCGGCCGCCACCGATGCCTCAATCCATGTGTCAGCATTCTTGGCGTTCTTGCGGTATTCGTCGAGGAACTTTCCCCGCTCGCCCTTGTCACGCAGTTTCCTGCGTTTCGATTCGTCGGTCAGGTTCGACAGCGGTCCTTGAAACTGAGTCGGAAGCTTGTCCATGTCGTCCGCGAGATTCTCGATCGCGTCCATCAGCGTGTGGTTGATGTCCTCGCTTCCGAACGCTCCGGTGCAGATCGATCCCGCCTCGAAGGACTTGGTGGTGCTCATGCTTCCCTTCTCGGCGGCCGGCGCCCGCTTGCGGCGGTAGAAGATCCGCTGGCTCTGCGTGTCGCTTTCGAAGCTCGGCAGTGGCCGATTGAGCCGCGACCAGGCGATTTCGATGAAGTTGGAATGGAAGTAGAAGTCCTCCGCGGCGTGGCTCGCATGGCCGTACCTGGTGAGGAGCCGATTGCGGGCCCTCTTGTTGTCGGCGGAGTCCCCTTGGCGCACCAGCTTCGTCCACTCCTGCTCGATCACCGTCAGGAGCTCGGCCACGTAGACGATCTGTTCGTCGAGATACTTGAGGACCTTGCGCCCCGACGTCTTCTCCTTGTCGTCGGTCTTGCCCTTCTTGTCCGTCCCTTTCTTCTCCTCCGAGCCGCCGGTCGCCGCTGCGGGCGTCGGATCGGGGCCCTTCACGATCTTCTTCGCGTAGATGACGTGCGTCTTGTCCACATCGAGGTTCAAAAGCGACCACTGCTTGGGGATGTAGATTCGTCCCGGACGCTCGACGTTGCGGGTCTTGTCCGAGTCGCTGAAGAGCATGTTCTGGCCGTCGGCCGACTTGCGCGTCGCGCCGACTTTGGTGCGCAGGGCTTTGTTGACTTCCGTCGCGACGGATGTGCCGAAGTTGAACTGGCAGAGCTTTTGCCACGTCATGCCGTTGGCTTCGGCGATCTTCTTGAGCGTGTCGTTCTTGCCGACGATGTACTCGGTCACGTCGGCAATGCGGAACCGGGGCTGACCGCCGGCGCCGGCGGAGCCCGTATTGGCCGAAGTGGGGTTGACGACCTGAGCGAACGCCTTGGCGGATTTGAACTGGAACGTACGTTCGAGAACCATGTCCTGCACGTGGCACGTCACGGAGCACTTACCGTGCTTGAAGCCTCGGATGTCGACGGTGCCGTCGTCACCCGTGACGTAGTCTTTTATCGCGTCGTCCGGGGTCCTGACGCGCAGCTCGACGCCCGGCATGGGCGTCTGCGATCCCTCATCCATGACGAGGAAGCGGATCCAGCACTTGTCCTGGTCGGATTTCTTCTGAGCGCCGCCGTCCGCAGCGCTAGGTTCCTGCGGCGGCGAGTCACACTTGTGGATGGCCGCGTCGGACACGGTTCGGTCGCCTAGAGCGCTCTTGTAGGGCCAGGGCGGGAAGTCCAAGTGCTCGTGTGGCCAATACTGTGTGAAATAGAGCTTGTAGGCGTCCTCGTAGTCGTCCGGCGTGATGCCGAGCTTCCTGAACTTCTCACAGCCGATGGCGAATATGACGCGCTCAAACCACTGCGCAAGCGAGCCATGGGTCCGCGGCTTGCCCATCAGGTCCGTGAGGAACGTGTGCATGTTGGCGGTCTTGAGCGTGGAACCCCAGTGGTCTTCTCGACCTGTATTCCAGATGACGATCTTTCCGGAGCAAAACGCGCTCGGATCGCGAAACTGCGACACGTCCGTCAGGAAGTTGCCCAACTCGAAGAACATGTAGTTCTCGTTGGGGCGGGCCTTCTTGAGCAGGGCCATGACCTCGGTCGCGATCCCACCATGTGTCTTGATGTCGCCCATGCTCGGTTCCGGATCCTCTACGCCATGCTGAGCGCCGCTCGACGGCCTCCGTTCGCATGCCTTGCGGCGTACTTACGCCTTCGGGGTCCACTTCTCCCACACGTCCTTGTCCCGCTCCGGGAACTGGAGCATGCAGTTCCCCAACTCTTCGATGCCCTCGACGCGCAGCGTGCCGTCTTCTCCGAGATTGCCGGTGCGTTCGTCGCCATTCGGCAGCTTCAGGATATAGGGCTCGTTTGCCATGGGGTCGTCGACTTCGTCGACCAACTCGATTTCGATCCAATGCTCTCCGTCGCCCACGTCCTCGACCGCTTTCTCGGGCGGTCCGCTGCAGCCGTAGGTTTCGCGATCCACCAGCGGCGTGCCGTCGTCGGCCGCGGATTCAAAGGCCTCGGCGCAATCGCCATTGGCGCACTCGCAGACCATGGGAAGCGAGGCAATCGTGGTCGGCGCGATATCGCCCGAGTAGGATTTCTCCTGTCGAGCGTCGGTGGCGGCCTCTTCCGCTCCCGCGGCTGACCCGCCTGAGGCGCCGCTTCCGGCACTACCGCCGCCCGCGCTGCCTTTTTCATCGCCTATCATGACGGTCGGGCATCCCATCGCGATAGGATCTGCGCCGCCGCAGGCTTCCATGACCTTGTCGTTCGCACGAGCGGCGGGCAGGTTATCTATCACAACCGTCTTGCTTGCTTCACAGACCATTCCCGGTCCATGCGGAGGGATCGGGACTGGGATCGGGCAGATGTGCGTATCCGCCAGGCCACCGACCGACGTGAATACGGCACTGGCGGCGGTCGCGGCGGCGGCCTTGATGCCCTCGGTGTAAGCGGTGTTCGCCGCCGGCTGACCACCGGGCGCGCCCGACGCGGTCGTCCACGCGGCGGTCAGCGTCACGTTCGTACTGTTGAGTGTCGCGAGGGAGCCCGAGGCTGTTCCGGCAGCCGCGGCATTGCCTTCAGCGCCCGCCTCGGCGGCGGACTCGACAAGGCCGGCGGAGATCTCGGCGATCTTCGAGGCGGCGTTCGCCGGTGTCAGGACCGGCGTCGTCATGAATGAGTTCATCTTGTCCGAGACGCCGGCGATGGCACCCCCCACGGAGGCCGGCAGCGCGCGCCATGCGGGCATGAAGCCGACTAAGACCGTCGGACTCCCGATACCGGGAGCCAGTGGCGATCCGTGGCCCGTCATGTCGCTAACGCGTGCTGCCTGTGGCATGTCGGTTCTTTCCGCTTATCCCGTCTACGCGTCGTCCACGTCCGTCTTGAGCTCCGCACGCGTGAGCGGGCCCGCGGCGCCGTCGGGTATCAGGGTGCCGTCGTCGGCCTGGAAGTTCATGATGGATCGGTCAGTCTTGGGGCCGAAGATTCCATCTACGTCGTCCAGTTCGTAGCCGAGCATGTTGAGCCGGCGTTGACGGCCTTCCTTGGAGGTCAGCACCTCCATCGTGTGTTGCGTCACGTTGTACTTCGTGCCGAGGATTTCGAGCGTGCCGCTCTTGCCCGTCGGCAGAGGTAGGGCGACGAGGCCGGCGGCGCCGATCTCCTCGTCGTCCTTCACCTTCGTGCCGTCGACCGTAAACGTGTATTTGACCGTCTTGGCTCCGGCGGCGGCCGAGTTCTCGACGCCGCTGGCGGCGTCCGAACCGGGCCAGCACTGGAAGTAAACCTTGACGATCTTCGTCGGGTTGATCGTCGAGTGGGTGTTGGAACCCAAGAACTGCCGTGCTACGTCGAATACCTTGCTGAAGATGCTCATACGCTACCTCCGCTTACCGAATCAGCAGCCGTGCTCTTCGACGAGTTTCGTGCCCGTGGCCTCGTCCAGCATGCCGGTTTCTTCGAGTTCATGTTTCTTCTGGAACGCGCGTAGTGCCGCCTCAGTCTTGGGCCCGAGTTTGCCGTCGATCGGCCCGGGATCGAAGCCGAGGTTGAACAGACGCTCCTGAGCCCCTCTGACTTCCTGCACCGGGTCCACGCCCCCGAGCGCCATCTCGTATGTGTCCTGGGCATCGGGTTCGTTGCCGATCGTCAGGACGGCCTTCTTCGCGTCGTTCGGGCAAGGATGCTCGAGCTTCCCCTCCGGATCCGTGGTGCCTTCGTATTCCTGGTCGCCGATCTTGAGGGTGTACTTTTCGTTCGCGCGAGGTTCATCTTCGTTCAGGACCCGCAGGCGGAACATCGCCGGTTGGCCCAGAAGGCGAAACCGGTGGAGTTGTTCAGCCGCGCAGGGCTCCTGCTTCGCTTCGCGGTTCTTGATCTGGACCACGTCGCCGGGGAACAGGACGTTCGGGTCCTGCCGCTTGTTCTTGAGTTCCTGGTTCTTCGAGTCGTTCCAGATCGTCTCCCAGTGCATGCCGTGTTTCTTGGCGATGCTGCTGAGGCACTCTCCGTCCTTGACGCGGTGGGGCTTATGGCTGTCGCCACCCGACTCGGTTGTTCCCTGGGCGTCCTGTTGCGACGGCGACGGATCTGTGCCCGTCGGCGCGCCGGGCGGGGGCGTGGGTGGGGCGCCTGCGGGTGCCTGCTGACTCGGCGTGCCGCCACCACCACCGGGTGACTGCTGGCTCGGTGGAGTGCCACCACCGCCTGGGGTGTGCGGAGTCTGCTCTGATGGTTGTCCACCGCCGCCTCCGCCACCGCCACCTTGCGGTTGTTGAGGGCTAGCGCCTCCGCCGCCACCTCCGCTCGTGGTCGAGCCTCCGCCACCTCCGCCACCCGAGGTCGGCTCCTGTGGCTGCGGGGGCGGCGTGCCGCCGGGGGTCCCTGAGGGAATCTGTCCGCACTGCGGGATCGCTCGAACGCCGCCGCCGGGTGTGGATCGGACAAAGCCGCCCGTCGCCGCCGAGGGCATGCCCGTCGTCGACGATGGCGAAGGCCAACGCTCCGGCGGTCGCTGCGAATAGTCGTGGTGTCTCATGTCAGGCGTCTCTTATCTAGACTGTCCCGTGCCGTAAATGACTCGGGCGTTACTCCGAATAGGTCGCCGCGTAGGTCTTGACCTCCTGCAACTGCTCGGGCAGGTAGTTCGTGCGACCGTTGACTTCGAACGAGAAGCGCCGGCCCGAGAGTTTGGCGATCAGATTCACCGATATATCGCACGCACGCAGGTCGATGTCCTTTCCATGCGGTCCGATGTAACGCAGCTTGGTCTTGTTGAACACGATCGGCGCTAGCGCGTTGATCAGCCATTTCTGTTCGATGTACTCGCAGTGCGTGAGGTACCGATCGAGGTCGGTGCCGGCCGCACTGTGCAGACGCTCGACAAACTGCGATCGCGCATCCTCGTTACCCAGCCGGGAAAGTCCGACGACCATGCCCTCGAGCGCTTGGTCGTCCTGTTCTTCCGCCCAGCGATCCGTGAGCGGGGTCGCATCCGTGATCTGACCGTCGTTTCTGGCGATGATCATCGGAATGTGATGCCGTACGTTCGCGTCGCCGCTTTCGTCGTAAACGGTCATCAGTGGTGTATAGACATCCGGATCGGGGTTCTTGTGCAACGCGCGGACGGCCGTCATGCGTACCTGGTCGTCCTCATCACTCAGAGCGTCGATCATGCCCGATCGAGCCTTTTCGCCGCCGGCCTCTTCGAGGCACGCGACGGTGATCAGGCGAACCTGTCGGTCCTCATGGGTGAGCAAGTCGATGACCTCATCGGTGGCGCGCTGCCCCATCCGCTGAGCCGTCATCGGCGCTTCCCAGTTTCCTTCCAGAACGGTCTCTCGAAGCGTGCCTGCCATCGGTTGATCCCCTTGTGCAGCGCCGTTCGTGTCGGCCGGAGCGGCGTCGCGCGTCGTCGCGCAAGCGCCGAAAACGATCAGAAAAACGCAAAGTGAGCAGATTGATACGTGGCGTTTCACCTTGTCAATCCACCCTCAACTGGACGCCTCACACCGGCCGCCTAAAAACTGGTCAAGTTGGAACGCGCACGCGCGCACTCCGCATCCGTGGCTCGCTGCGCCAGATCTTTCTTCGTGATCATGGCGCCGCGAAACTGAAAGTTCTGCCCGTTTACGCCAATCGTACCGTAGTCGACCTTGCGCTGCGTCGTCGCCGGCGCAAACGGGTTCGCGTGATACATCAGACTGCGCCTCGTCCACGTGTCGGTGATGTCGGGCACCGTGTCGCCGTTGACGTTCTCGCAATGGCTAAGGCCCAGGAAATGACCCACCTCGTGGGCCATGTCATTGCCCGCGAATTCCGTCGTGTGCGACACCGGCGGAGTCGTGATCCCGTCCGCGAGGATGATCCCAGGTCGGGTGAGCCCCAGCGATGCTATCGACGCCGGAGAAAAGCCAAAGCCGAAGAAAGTTCCGAACAGCCTGTGAACGAAGAATGCATTGATCACGCCGGCCGTCGCCAGGCCCAGCTTCAGGATGTCGTCAAGCTCGGCTTCGGCGACCGCACCCGCCGTGGTAAGGGACGCAGCCACACTCTTGGTCGCCGCCGCCCAGGTTGCCTTGCCGTTGGCCGGGATGAACTTGATTCCGCAAGGTCGCCAGATCGCGTTAGCCACGTCCATGATCGGGCCGATGCTCGCCGAACTGGCCGTCGGATTCAGGGGGGCCGTCTTGGCGCTGATGGTGACGTTGTGGGGCTGCACGGGGATTGTCGAGATCGGATGCCACACCCAGACGCCGCACTGATGGATGACCGGGCCGTCCGGCGGCGAGCCGCCGCTCGACGCGAAGTGGACTTCGAGTTTCGCTTTCTTCGGCTTGTCGCCCGCGATCCCCTTGATCTTGATGTCCATGGTCTCCGTGTTGGGCAACAGGTTTCCCGGTGCCGGATCGGTGACATCGAAGATGCTCGTATCGCTGGACTTGACGAAGATGTCGGCGCTGTTGTCGATCATCTCGCGGCGAAGGCGAATGGTGCGCGTCTCACCCTGGCAGATGCCGAAGATGGGGCCGTGGTCCGCGTCGGCGTAGCCGCGGTCGTCCGGCTGGGGCACGTTCATGTCCGGCGCGCCGGTCTTGGCGCGTTCGAAGCGAACCGCGACGACGCGTCGCCATTTGGCCTGATCAACTGGCAGGTTGATCGTCATGCGCCGGGCTCCCGGTCGCGACTGTGCTCGAGCGATTCGAATGCCATTTCCGTATACATCCGCGATCCCACCTAGAAACTACCCAAGTTGGAGCGCGCTCGCGCGCATTCCGCATCCGTGGCGCGTTGCGACAGGTCCTTCATCGTGACCATGCCGCCGCGCAATTGCTGGTCCGTCGACCCGACGCGTATCGTGCCGTAGTCGATCTTCCGTTGCGTGGTCGCCGGATCGGTCCAGTTCGCCCAATACATCAGGCAGCGCCGCGTCCACGTGTCCGTGATGTCGGTCGCGCTGTCGCTGTGGATGTTCTCGCTGTGGCTCAGGCCGAGAAAGTGGCCGATCTCATGCGCGAGGTCGTTTCCGGCAAACGGCGTCGTGTGGGCGATGCCGCCGCCGATCGATGTCTCGTCCGCCAGGATGATCCCGTAGTGCGAGAAGCCGTCGGACGTAGCCGTCGCCGGGCTGATCCCGATCCCGAGCGTGCCGTCGTTGAACCGGTGGATGAAGAAGGCATTGATCACGCCCGCCGTGCGCACGCCTTGCGTGATGATATCGTCGGTTTCGCCGGGCCAGGCGGCCAGACTGACTTCGCCTGCCGCCGTGAGTGACGCATTGATCGCCTTGGTCGCAGCCGCCCATGAGGCCGCGCCGCTCGCCGGGATGAACTTGAGCCCGCAGGGTCGCCAGATCGCGTTGACCACATCCATGATCTGCGAGACGTTGGCGGTGCTCGGTGTCGGGTTGGCCGTCCCGCTGCTTGCGCTGATCGTCACGTTGTGCGGCAGTACGGGGATGGTCTGGATCGGGTGCCACACCCATACCCCGGCCTGGTGGATGATCGGTCCGTCGGGCGGTGAGCCGCCGCTGGAGGCGAAGCGGACCTCCAATGTCGCGGTCTCTGGCGTCCCGCCGCCGATGCCCTTGATCTTGATGTTCATTTCCTCGGTGTTGGGCAGGAGGTTGCCCGGCGCCGGGTCGGTGATGTCGAAGATGCTGGTATCGCTCGATTTCACGAAGATGTCGGCGCTGTTTTCGATCATCTCACGCCGGAGGCGGATCGTTCGCGTATCGCCCTGCGCGATGCCGAAGATCGGTCCGTGGTCGGCGTCAGCGTATCCGCGATCATCCGGCTGTGGCATGTTGATGTCCGGGTCGCCGGACTTGGCGCGCTCGAAGCGCGCGGTCACGACCCGTCGCCACTTTGCCTGATCTACCGGTAGGTCGATTGCCACTTCGGTTCGCTCCAGTCTCGCTCGCGCCGCCGGGCCTGTCACACTCAGTTACACGCTCATTCGAAGCGGCGCGTCCTTACTACTTCCGGTACGGGTTCTTCCGCTGCTCGCCGCCGTCGTTACTCTCGCCGCCGTCATCCTCGCCGCCGTCGTCGTCGGGCGATTCCTCTTCCTCCTCGTCCGTCTGGACATCCTCCTCGCCTTCGTCCTCTTCGGACAACATGATCTCTTCTTCTTCATCTTCGTCGAAACCCGATCCAATCACGGTTCCGCCCTCATCATCGCCGTCGTTCGTTCCACTTGACGTACCCGACGGCGGCGGGCTCGAGCCGCCGGCGCCCGCCGGTGCCGGAGGTACGGCACCTGTATCGCGCACCCACGCTTCTGCGTCGAGCTGCGGGAAACTGATCTGGACCTCTTCGGCCGCGGGAAGCCCGATGTGCGCCCGGCCTTCGGCGTTGAGCACACCCTGCTTGACGCTGCCGTCGGCCAGCGTGGCCTTCCAATTCTCGTGCGGTACCGGTTCGCCGGCCTCGTTGACCAGGGCGATTTCGACCCAACTCAGCTCCTGTTCGATCTCGGTCTGCTCGTATTCGGCGCCCGGCGGGCCGGCTTCAGCGGTCGCCGCCGCGGGGTCGCCGCTGTCGGAGTAGGTCACGTCCTTGCCCGGCTCGGCCGAGTCGGCGTCGACGGTTTCCTCCGGTTTTGTCAGTGCCACAGCCGAGCCCGTACCGGCTGACCCACCGCTGTTGAGCTTGATCATCGTGCCCATGACGGTGACGCCGCTGGCGTCGATCTTCACGAAGTTACCGCCGACCTTCAGCGTGATCTCCTTGGTGCCCTCCAAGACGATCTTCCCGCCGGCCTTGATGTACGCGTCGGCGCCCACCTCGTTGCTGTAGTTGCCGCCGACTTTCTGCCCCAAGTCGCCCCCGACATCGAGGGACTTGTTGCCGCCGATCTTCTCGTTGAGATCGAGCTTGACGTCGCGGTTGCTCGCCTCTTCAACGAGTTCGAACTTGTTCTTCTTGACCGACAGATGATGGTCGTTCCCGATGTTCTCGACGCGATCGGCGTTGACGCGGACATGCAGGTTCTTCTGGGCGTAGATCAGTATCTGCTCTTTGTCTTTAAGGTCCTCGAAGCGGATCTCGTTCGTGCCGCCGCCGCCCTTGCTGGTGTGTGTCTTGATGACGCTCTTGGTCTTTTCGTCCGGCAGCTTGTAGGGCGGCATCTGGTCCGCGTTGTAGACACGCCCGGTGATGATCGGCTTGTCGATGTCGCCCTCGAGGAAGTCGACGACGACCTCCTGCCCGACGCGCGGCAGGAACATCATCCCGTACTGCCCGCCCGCCATGCCCTGGCTCACGCGAATCCAGCACGACGAGTTCTCGTCATGCTTGCCCTCGCGGTCCCAATTGAACTTCACCTTCACGCGGCCGTACTCGTCCGTGTAGATCTCCTCGCCCGACGGCCCGGTGACGCGAGCGGTTTGCGTGCCGCGCACGCTCGGCCACGGTGTGACGCGAGCGGGCCGATAGCTCACGTCCGCCGGCATGCACTCGAAGCGGCACTCATAGACGGGCGATTCGGCGTCGACATGGCGCGTGAGGCTCTCGTCATCGAGCAGATTCGGGATGGTGAGCGGTTCGAGCGGGCTCGATCCCTGCGCTCCCGCGATGCTCTGCATGTCGCTCGATACCTGTCCGTTGTGGTAGAGCCATTGCGACCGCGCGCGTGCCGCGCCTTGATCGAGGCTGCTCTTGACGCCGTCGCTCAGAGCGGCCGACCGGGCCGTCGCCTGTTTTCCCTGGTGTTTGATCGCGGTCAGAAAATAGGAGCCGTTCAGTGGCTCGGAAGTGTGTTCACTGACCTCGAAGGTGCGCCCGACGGCAAGCCGGGGCGAGTTGCTCAGTCCGGTGCCGACGATCCGCGTGGACTCGAACTCCTCGGCTCGGATCGTCGCGAGTTCACTTCCGGGTCCTTGCTCGACGTACTCACCGGGATAGTCGGCGAACTCGAATCCGGCGTCGCGTCCGGCATCACTCTTGGCTTCGAGGTTCAAAGCGGGTTTCTCGAAGTTGTAATCCCGCAGCACGACCGCGCCGGGGCGAACGCACTGCCCCTTGCGGAAGCGGAAGACGTGCTCCTGCTGCACGTTCATGCCGGTCGGCGGGTGGTAGGGCAGGGCGGCGGACTCACCCTCGATCGGGGCGTAGGAATCACCCGAGTCGGCCAAGAAGAGCGTGTGCCCCTCCTGGCTCTGCTCGAAGAACCATCGAATGCCTTCTTCCTCCATGAGGCGGCAGATGAAGTTGTAGTCCGTCTCGCGGTACTGGCAGCAGTAGCCCCGCGGCTCGTAGGTACGCTGGAGCTGGCTCATGTCGATGCGGTCGGACGCGATGCCGCCTTTCTCCAGAACGGCCGCGATGATCTCCTTGGTCGTCTTTTTCTGGAAGATGCGGGAGTTGTATCGGTGCGTCAGGAGCCAGACCGCCGGCACCAGCTCGGCGCGGTAGTATGTCAAATCGGTCGTTTCGCCGGTCATTTCGAAGCGCGCGATCACGCCGTGGAACCATCGCTCGCCATAGTCGGTGTTGACCGTCAGGGTGGCCGGCTTGCCGACGATCGTATCGAACTCGACCGTTTCTTCCGTCGAGGCAAGCTCGATCTCGAAGCGATAGAGCTGACAAAGGCCTTCGGAACCGGCATATCGCCTGACTGAGAACTGATCGGGAGTGCCCTCGCCGACCACAAAGGCGATTTGCGACTCACTCATGTCTCGTACTAAAGCCATGGTCCCAGGCTCCTGAACAGGTTACGTGTCAGCCACGCGGCGAAACCCGCGTTATGACAACCAGCCCGCCCGTGCGCGATCGTACGTGGCGCCCGCTGATCGTCGTGTCGCCGCCATCCGCGGCGCGGCGTCCACCTATTCGGTGAACGTGTAGCTGAACTCTCCGCCGTCGGTGACGCCCATCGTCACGGCCGACGGCATCTGATCTCCGGCGAGCTGCTCGAGCAGTTTCACAGACAGCTCGGGCGTGACCGCCTGGTCGATCAGGTGATCGACCTGCCGCGCGCCGATGTCCACCTGCGTACACTGGCTCGCTATATGAGCGTAGACCTTCTCGTCCACGTTAAAGGCCATCCTGTGCGCTTCGATGACGCGTTTGCCGAGCTTGGCGAGCTTCATCTTCGCGATTGACTGAAGCACCTCGTCGCCCAGCGTGAAGAACGGTATGACCGTCATTCTCGCCACCAGCGCCGGCTTCAAGTGCTCTCGCAGGTGCGGGTAGATACCCTCTTTCAGGTCGTCTATGTCCACGTCCTCGCCCGACTCGCACATCGTCTGAATGACGTCGGTGCCGAGGTTGCTCGTCATGATGATGACGGTGTTCTTGAAGTTGATGACCCGGCCCTCGCCGTCGGCGAGCATGCCCTTGTCGAAGACCTGATAGAACAGGTTCATCACGTCCGGGTGCGCCTTCTCGACTTCGTCGAGCAGCACGACGGAGTAGGGGTGTTGGCGGACAGCCTCGGTCAGTACACCACCCTCGCCGTAGCCGACGTAACCCGGCGGCGAGCCCTTCAATTGCGAAACCGTGTGCTTCTCCATGAACTCCGACATATTGATCGAGGTAATGAACTGCTCTCCCCCGAACAGCAGGTCCGCCACCGCCAGCGCGAGCTCCGTCTTGCCGACGCCGCTGGGCCCGACACATAAGAAGACACCCACGGGCTGCGCAGGATTGCCGATTCCCGCCTTCGCGGTGCGAAGTTTCTGCGAGATGATCTTCAAGGCGTGGTCCTGCCCGACCACGCGACTGCGGAGACGATCCTCCATGTTGAGGGTGGCTTCGATCTCGTCCTTGACCATGCTACCGACCGGAATACCGGTCCAATCCGAGACCACCGCTGCGACGACCGCGGCGTCCACCTGCGGGAACAGGAGTGGCTCCTCACCTTGGATCTCGGCCAGCGCCGCCACCTTCTCGCTGATCTCCTTGCGCAGCTCAGCTTCGTCGACTTCGGGTTCCTTCTTGGCGGCCTTGGCGTCCTTGCCCTTCTCCTTGGCTTCCTTGTTGTCGGCGTCCTTCGTCTCCTCTTCGTCCGCGCCGAACCCGGCGAGCTTCTCGCGGAGTTCACGCACGCGCGTCACCGCTTCGAGTTCGGCCTTCCAGCGCGCGTCGAGCGCCTCACGATCCGTAAGCAACTTCTCCCGCTCGGCTGTCATCTCTTCGAGGATTTCCAGGTCGGGGTCGACGCCCGAAGCCTCATCTCGTCGAATAGCGGTGATGCTCGTGTCCAGATGGGCCAAGTGCCGGTCGAGGTCTTCGAGCTTCGCCGGCGGCGTGCCCAACCCGACGGTGACCCTGGCCGAGGACGTGTCGAGCAGGTCGACGGCCTTGTCGGGAAGGAACCGACCGGAGATGTACCGCTTCGACAAGGAAGCAGCCGCCGAGACCGCCTCGTCGAGCACGAGGACCTTGTGGTGCTTTTCGTATCTCTCCTTGACGCCTCGCAACATGACGATCGTGTCTTCGACCGAAGGTTCGTCGCAACGCACGAGCTGGAACCGGCGCTCCAGTGCGGCGTCCTTCTCGAAGTACTTCTTGTATTCAGCCCAGGTGGTGGCCGCGACCGTTCGCAGCTCGCCGCGAGCCAGCGCTGGCTTGAGCAGGTTGGCAGCGTCTCCTCCGCCGGCGCCGCCGCCGGAGCCGATGAGCGTATGCGCCTCGTCGATGAACGTGATGATCGGGTCTTCGCTTTCCTTGATTTCCTTGATGACGTTCTTGAGCCGATTCTCGAACTCGCCCCGCACGCCCGCACCGGCCTGGAGCAGGCCGAGGTCAAGGTTGATCAGCTTCACGCCGCGCATAGTCGGCGGTACGTCGCCCTTGATGATCCGAAGGGCTAGCCCCTCGACGATGGCCGTCTTGCCCGTGCCCGGCTCTCCCACCAGGATCGGGTTGTTCTTCCGACGGCGGGCGAAGATGTCGATCATCTGTCTGATTTCGTGATCCCGGGCGAAGACAGGGTCGATCTTCCCGGCTGCGGCCTTGGCGGTCACATCGACGGTGAACTGTGCCAGCGCGCCGCCCTCGCCCGGTCCGCCGCCAAACGAGGGCTCGCCGCCACCATCCGCAGCCGCCTGCTCACTCGAACCGAGCACGATTTCGTGGAAATGGTCGCGGAGTTGGTCGACATCGATGCGGTCAAGCTCCGTCGTGTGTTCTCCGGCGCGCGTGTGTCCCGGATTGAGTGCGTAGGCCAGTATCATGAGGCCCGTGCGAATCTTCTCGAAGCCGAAGTCGTCGGCCATAACGGCCGCGGACTGGAACAACTCGATGATCTTCGGCGAGATCGCAGGCTTGCCCTTATTCCCCGTGGGCAACTCCTCGAGCACTCGTTGCAGCGCTCGGCGGATTTGGGCTCGGTCGACCTTGAAGGTGTCGAAGATCTTCACCACGTCGCCGCTCGTGTCATCGAGCAAACGAAGGAGGAGATGGTCGGGGTTGACCTCGAAATGCGCGCGAGACACGCATAGCGAGGTCGCGCCCTGGAAATATCGAATACAGTCCGGATCGAACCGTGGGATCAGCCGCTTCAGGTCTTCGGTTTTTGTTGTCATGCGCGCCTATCCGTTTGTGACGGCCTGCCATGCCGCTTCGCGCGGCGGTGGGCCTTGTTCTTCCACTCGTTCATGGGGCTGTCGCGATCGCAGCCGCCATCCCAGTCATTCCTTCTGCGTGGGCGGCTTGCTCTGGCAGCGAGGCGCCCGCGGTTGATTCGAAGATCACCGATGTGGCCGGAACCTCATCGGTCCGAAGCCAACTCGTGTATCCGAGCCGGCCCGCGTTCGGATCAGTGCCCAACTGCCACTCGGGCACCTCGTTCGGGTTCAGCTTGATCTCGATCGTGAACGCCAGCGGATCGGAGCAGTAAAGCTGCACCAACGATCGCGTCTGGTTGAAGGCCTGTCCGTCCGGAAGGAACTGCTGATAGGTGTCCCAGTCAACGGGCCCGACCACGACGGTGAACGCGCCGTTGAGGTCGTAGACCTGTTCACCGATGTTGAGGTCGTGTCCGATGGAGCAGTTGCCCAGGCTGACGCTGTTCAGGTCCGATGTCGACATCGTCACCCATCGCCCGACGCACTGATCGACCTGAATGCCCATCCCCGACCAGTAATCGGTGAGAATCCCCTCGAGCATGGCGGCTGACTTCGGATGCTCCGTCAGTGCGCCCGCGTACCGGATCAGTCGCACCGGCGAAAGGCCCGGCGCCGAGTCGACGCCAACGTCGGTGCCTCGTGGGCAACCGAGCAGGTAGAGCATGTAGTCCGTCAACACGTCACGGCCGACGACGCCGAACTGAACGTCATAGCGGTACTTGAGCCAGGCCCGGTAAAAGAGCGAGATGGTTCGATGGTGCAGGATATCGAGAAAATCCCGCGTCGGCGTGGAGCCCGCGGGTCGTACCGATTCGCCGGGCTGGGCGTGCTCCTTGAGTGCCGCACCCTGGGCATCCACGTCGCGAAGCAGGTCGATGGCATAGTGGACGGGTAGCGGCGTGCTGACCCCGTAGAGGCCCATGAAGGTCACGTCGACCTGATACAACGAACCGCCGGTCTCCCGGTCGGCGGAACGGGAGATCTGCCGAACATCCGTCGTCGGGAATCCCACCGAGGGGTCCGGGCGGAATCTCAGTGCCTCGGCACGTACCGGCCCGCGGTGCCCGACCGGTTCGCAATCGCGCGCCGCCCGTTCCAGTAGCCAGACCGCACGGAAGAAGTCGAACTCACAGCCTCGTGTGAGCAGCCGCTCGATAATGGCGCTGTCTTGCCCATCCGGTACCGTAGTGGTGGTGGTGTGCGCATCATCCATGCGGCACCCCCTGCCTGGCGGCTGCGGGCGAGACCTGTTCGCCCCAGCGCGGAGCGAAGTTGTAGACCTGGCCCGTTCGTGCGAATCGGACCGTCAACTGAGTAAAGGCGTTGATCGTGGCGTAGAGCGCCATGAACCGGTCGAGGATCATCGAGAACAGATACGCGTCCCCTTCGCCCGCGAAATGGTCTTCATTGAGTTCGACCACGACCTCCGTGCCCCGCGCGCTCGTGCCCCTCATCATCCGTTCCGCGAAGCGCGATTCGACCTTGAGGATGCCCTCCAGCAGACGCTGGTGAGCCAGCCCGCGCTGGGCGTCGTACGCCGACTGGAAGTCATAGATTCGCAGCAGCTCCTTGAAATGCTGCGCGTCGGTCAGCGATACGTAGTTCAGCGACATGTGCGAAATCAGCCGCCAATGTAGCGCCTTGCCCATCGGCGGGCTGATGGTCGGTGTCGGCTTCAACAGGTTGCGGAACTTCAGGCCCGCCGGCGAGCTATCCGTCGGCTCGCAGATGTCACCCGCCCGAAGCGCGAGCGGAAGATCGCGATTCGTACACACCAGCTCGATCGACATCGTTTCCTCCGCCGGCATGTCGCTCGGGCGATCGCCCGCGACGAAGGAGATATAGGTGTCGGTCCCGAGACGAAGATCGCCGCCCAGTACGTTGGGGCGAAGGTGCGTTTGATAGTACCGGTCGGCGCTGGAGCTGCTGCTCTCGGTGTGGCGGAAAGAATAAAACGGAGCGTACTGCCGGGTTTCGAGCGACTCGGCATGGACGAGGCCCGCGACTTCGTTGACCGCGTATATCTCGAGATGGCGGCGATCGGCGACGCCGGTCTTGCTTGGCTGCAACAAGTACTCAGTGCGGTCGTGCTTCACGCGAACGGGGTCCGCGGGCTGCTCGAGCAGATTGATGATCGGCACGCAATGAAGCCGCACGTTCTCTCGCGACACCAGCGGGTAGGTCTCGAGGCGACGATCGAACGTCACGGCGACCTCCATCGTGTCGGTCAATTCGAGTGGCTCGACGACGCGGTCGAGCCCCAGGACGTCGATGAACAGGAACCGCTCTTTGAACGCGAAGTACTCCTGGAGCAACCGATAGCCGGCAAACGAGCGCGGCGGGTAGGGCAGTACGCCCTCAGCGCGGCTCAGCCCCGCGGGACGCACATGCTCGGAACCCAGGTTGAGCTCCGGGCGGTTATGTACGCTCGAACCGTTGCTGACGGTCACGAAGCTCGTATGGGCGGCCAGCAGCAAGTACAGCGCGAACGACGCCGCCGGATCACCCGCCAGGTGAAGCCGAACCGAATCGAGTTCCAACTGGTCCAATGTGACCTTAGCGGGCGTGCGAAATCGAATCACGAGACGAACCGGAGCCGCGGCCGCGGTCTCGAGACGAACGTCCTCGATCGCCCACGGACGAACCGCCGTATCCCACGACGTGCGGTAGCGGCACTGTGTGCCGTCGACGGCCGTGCTGGCGAACGCAGCCCCTTGCGCAATCGAAAGGGGGGCTTGCATGGCCTCCAACTCGGGCAACAGTTCCAGGACGCTCATCGAAGGAATCGGCCTGAGGTAATGAGGCCAGAGCAACGACATCATGTTGGCCGTCAGCTCCGGGAGCTCGTCGTCAAGCTTCTGCCGTACGCGGCCACACATGAACGCGACGCCCTCGAGCAGTCGTTCCACGTCCGGATCTGAGCCGCGATCGCCCAGGAATCGCGCGATTTCCGGATTCACACGCGCGAATTCCGGGCCGACTTCCCGAAGGTAGCGAAGCTCGTCTTGGAAGTACGTATTGCTCACGTTGGGAATCCGTTGCCCGGCTCCGGCCGGCGCAGAACCGCTCTGTCATCAAGCCCCCGTGCGTTCGTTCCGGTGGACGGAGGCTTGCTAGTCGTTCACGTCGAACTCGCCGGCCCCGGACACTTCGGTCTGATACCAGACGCGGTGCTCTCCGCTTTGGCTGACGAGTACCGCGTCCACGCGGAACGCCAGTGTGTGTACGAGTTCGTCGTCGACCACGCGCGCCACGCGCACGCGCCTGAGACGCGGCTCGTACTTGTCGATCGTCGTTCGGATCGCCTCTTCGACCGCGTGTACGTAGTCCGTCCGCCCGGTAGTAAGGTCCGTCAGCGCCGGGAGCCCGTAGTCCGGAAGCGCCTCACTCATGCCGTGGCGGGCGTTGAGGAGCCGGCCTAGCTGCATTCGTACCGACTCCATCAGCGCGTCGAGATCCTCGGATGACGAAGCTTCCACCCGGCTTCGGCCCGACTGTCCCGACGTTGCGATCCGCTGCAAAAGCGTCTGTTCACGACCCATGGCGGCAAACCGAGTCCGTGTTGGTTCGGCCGTAGCGTGACATCCGTGTGTGGAAAGCGGATTCACTCGCGCGGGCTATGCGCCGGTGCGCGAGCGAACCGCTCGATCCACAGTCCGATTACGAACCGCCGCCGGGCGAGCGCCACTTGTCCATCTCTCCCTCGCCGGTCGTCAGCTTCCACTCGATTTGCTCGTACACGAAGCTGTACTGCACCATATGGCGGTACGACTCG
>JAJDDX010000077.1 GCA_029260055.1 Phycisphaerae bacterium | reverse complement strand
TGAGCCCACCACCCAGATCGCCGCGACTCTCCACAGAAGCGCACTACTCTCGCGATGCCTGGAAGATGCCTCTACGGGGTTTACCCCGATGGCCGCGAGTTTTGTAGGGAAGGTGGAGCGGAGCGACACCTGCCGCGACGTATGCAGGCGATATGCTGCGTCAGTCGGTCACTTCGCGGATCAGGGCGATACTGGCGGTGAAGCCGTGAATGAAGTTCCTGCCGCCGACGGGGCCGAACTCGCCGCCGCAGAAGAAGCCCGCCACCGGCACGTCACCGAGTAGCTCACGCAGCACGCCCACATCGTGGCCCGGCTCGGTCCACATGTTCGTGCCTCGCCCATTGCAGCCGAACATGAACGCACCAACCACGCCGGTATCGCCGTGCGGCGCGAGCATCTTGCGAAGGTCCTCGTCGGCACTCTCGGCGTCGCGCACGTGGAACTGAACCGTCGCGCCCACGCGGGCGTGTCCGGCGATGCCGACCGCCCCGCTGCGACGATCCACACCGAGGATGTTGTGGATCAAAAAGTCGCCACGGGCGAAGTCGCTTTTGTATTCGTCGATCACGCGGCCGAGCAGGAGCGACTCGCGTGCGAGCTTGGTGTCGCTCTCGGAGAGGCCGGTGAGCGTGGCGTGGAGTCGTTCGAGCACGGGCTTGCCGCCGAGTTCGTAGACCACGTTGCGATCGCCCTTGGTAATGACGAACGGCTTGCCGATCGGGCGGCAACCCTGTGACACGACGGTCGTCACATCGAAGTCGCCCGACAGAGCCACCCCGACGATCCCCTCCCGCTGGATTTCCCCGCCGCAGATCAGCCGGTTCTGCTCCGGCTCGGTGCCGCCGCTGGCGATTCCGCCGATCAGGGCGGCACCGGGGAAGAGGTCGCTGATGTGATCAACGAAGCCCTCGACATCGACGCGGAAGGGGTCCGCCATCGCCACGAAGAGCGGATTCGACTCGGGCGACACGCCGACCAGCCGCTCCCAGTCGAACTGGGTGCTGGCTTCGCCCAACTGCTCCTGTTCGATATGAAACGGCCGCACCTGCACGCCGGGCATCGAGGCCGCGAGCAGCGACATCGACGGTACGCGCTCGAGCTCCCGATCCCCCCCGATCGTCCCCTCGGCTGTGCAGCCCATGACGATCGCCGTCGGGAAGAAGGCCTCGACGCGTTCGATCACGGCCGGAAGCTCGTCCTCGAAGTGAGGCGTGACGTAAAGCGTGACGAGGTCGACCATGCCGGGCGTGAGCCGCTCGTCGATCGGCGCGAGCAGCTCATCCACCGCCTGCCGGACGTCGCCGGCAGAGCTGATCGAAGAAGCGAAGTGCATGCCAGTATTTCCTTAAGAAGGCACGGCGCGATCCGCAAGCCGGCCAATTCCAGGGGCTCTTCACGACCACTCGCATCACCCGACGCGGCTCACGATAGGTCGGTCTGGCGTCGGAATCAAATCCGCTATATGGTGCCAACTGAGGACGCGGACACACCAGGATGTGAAATCTTTCGGCAGTTTCCTTCGGGCTTGGATATGGGGCAAAACAACGACGCGGCAACCACCCACTGGCACGTGCGGGTCCGACCGAAAGCGGCACAGCTCGACGGGCACGGGCGCGACGTGCTGGCCGACGTGCGGCAAATCGGGCTCGAACACATCGAAGGCATCCGATCGAGCAGGCTCTACCTGATCGCGGGACGGCTCGGCGAATCCGATGTGGACCTGCTGGCGCGTGATCTTCTGGCTGATCCGGTCGCGGAGGTCTACACCGTCGGGCCCGGCTTTTCGGAGCGTGTCGACGAACTTCCGGCGATCGAGGTTCACCGTCAGCCCGGCGTCATGAACCCGGTGGCGATCAGTGCTCGCGACGCGTGTCGTCGTGCTCTGGTGGCGGCCGATCGAGCCGAGGCGACGATCGACGAGATCCAAACCGCCCGTCGCTACGAGGTAGCGGGTGCGAAGGGCGTCGATGAACTCGACCGGATAGCTCGCCGCGTGCTGGCCAACGAGTGCATAGAGACCTGGTACATCCAGGGCTCCGGACGCTCTGATCCGATCCCCGACGCCTTCCCGACGCCTCCGAATCTGCCGTTCAAACTTCAGCACGTCGCGATTCGAGAGTTGGACGACGCCGCGCTGACGAAGATGTCGCGTGAGGCGCACCTGTTCCTCTCCCTCGAAGAGATGCAGACGATCCGGGACTACTACGCGAGGCTTAAGCGCGACCCGACCGACCTGGAGCTCGAAACGCTCGCACAGACCTGGTCGGAGCACTGCGTTCACAAGACGCTCAAGAGCGCAATCGACTATCGCGGCGACGATTTCGGAAAACCGGGCGTGATCGAAGCCCGTTTTGACAACCTGCTGAAAGAGACCATCGTCCAAGCGACCGATACCTTGGATCGCGATTGGTGTCTTTCCGTGTTCGTGGACAACGCCGGTGTCATCGCGTTCGATGATGAGTACGGCATCGCCTTCAAGGCGGAGACGCACAACCACCCGTCGGCCATCGAACCGTACGGCGGCGCGGCCACCGGCATCGGCGGCTGTATTCGCGACGTGATGGGCTGCGGGCTCGGTGCCAAGCCAATCGCTTCAACCGACGTGTTCTGCGTCGCTCCGCCCGACTTCGACGCCAAGAAGCTACCCAAGGACGTGCTCCATCCGCGTCGCGTGCTCAAGGGCATCGTGAGCGGCGTCCGTGACTACGGCAACCGGATGGGCATCCCGACGGTCAACGGCACGATCTACTTCGATGAACGCTACCTGGCGAACCCGCTCGTCTTCTGCGGATGCGTCGGGCTCATCCCGCGCGATCGAATCCACAAGGCACCGAACACCGGCGACAGGATCGTCGTGGCCGGCGGACGAACGGGGCGAGACGGGATTCACGGCGCGACCTTTTCGTCGGCGGAGTTGACGGATACGCACGCGGACGAATTCGCCCACGCCGTGCAGATCGGCAACGCGATCCAGGAAAAAACGCTGCTCGATGCTCAACTGCTCGCTCGCGACCATCCGGACGGCTGCCTCTACTCTTCCGTCACGGACTGCGGTGCCGGCGGCCTCAGCAGCGCCGTCGGGGAGATGGGCGAAGAGCTGGGAGCCGAGGTCGAGCTTGGCACCGTGCCGCTGAAATACGCGGGCCTTACCTACGAAGAGATTTGGATTTCCGAAGCTCAGGAGCGCATGGTCTTCGCGGTGCCGCCGGAGAACCTCGACAAGTTCCTCGCCGTCTTTGCCGCGGAGGAAGTCGAGGCCACGGTCATCGGCACCTTCTCGGACGACGGCACCCTGCGTGTGCGCTACAATCAGCAAACCGTGGGCGAGTTGGACATGGCGTTCCTCCACCACGGCCTGCCAAAGACCACGCGTACGGCAACCTGGGAAGCCAAGCGCGACGCTTCGCCACGGAATGACATACCACGGAGCGAGGACGAAACCGGTGGCAGTGATCGCCTGCTTTCGGCGCTGAGTGAGCTGAACACCGCGTCGAAGGAATGGGTCATCCGTCAGTACGATCATGAAGTGCAGGGGCGCTCGGTGGTCAAGCCGCTTGTCGGCGCGATGGCCGGACCCTCCGACGCGGCTGTTCTTCGGCCGCTCTATGACAGCAGCCGAGGGATTTCGATCGGCTGCGGCCTCTGCCCGGAACTCGGGGATGTCGATCCCTATAACATGGCGGTCGTCGCGGTCGACGAGGCGCTGCGTAACGTCGTCTGCGTCGGCACGAACCCTGAAAAGGTCGCGATCCTCGACAACTTCTGCTGGCCCAAGGTCGACACGGAGGAATCGCTCGGAGCACTCGTGCGGACCTGCCGGGGGGCGCATGACGCAGCCGTCGCATACGGGCTTCCGTTCGTGTCCGGCAAGGACTCGCTCAACAACGAATACTCCATGAGCGAAGAGGAAGCGAAGCGCACCGGGCTTCCGGCGCGGATTGCCATTCCCAACACGCTGTTGATCAGTTCGCTTGGTATCGTGGATGACGTATCTCGCTGTGTGACGATGGACTTGAAAGAGCCGGGTAACGCGCTCGTCGTGGCATCGTGCCCTGTGGACCGCCACGGTCTCGATAAGGCCCACGCACTGCACCGAAAAGTGGCCGGATTGATCGACGCCAAGCTCGTGCGCGCGGCCCATGACGTAAGTGACGGCGGCTTGGCGGTCGCAATCGCGGAGATGTGCATCGCCTCGAACCTCGGCGCATCAGTAGCCGTGGGCAGCGACGACTATGGCGATTCGATCTATGCCGGCGTCGCAACGACCTACGTGCTGGAGATGAAGCCCTCCGATGCTGAGGCGTCAGGCTTCCCGGCCGTTGGCCGCGTCGAAAGTGACGCGCGTCTCACGGTCTCCCGCGACGCCACCGAACTCGTTAACGTGCCGGTAGACGATCTTGGCCGTGCATGGCGCAAACCGCTCGCTAGCGGAGGAGGTCGCTGACAAGTGGCGAAGGTACGCGTACTGGTTCTACGAACGGCGGGTATCAACTGCGATGAGGAGGTCATGCACTGCTGGCAGGCTGCCGGCGGTGAGCCGACACTGATGCACCTCAACGCGCTGTCTGACGACCCCGCCGTGTTGGAACGGTTTCAGATCGTCACGATCCCCGGCGGCTTCAGCTATGGAGACGACGTGGCAGCCGGGGCGATCTTCGCCCAGCGCGTCGCGAGCCGCCTCGCGGAGCCGTTGCGCGACCTGGTCCAGCGGGGCGGAGGAATACTGGGCATCTGCAACGGGTTTCAGATACTGGTCAAGGCGGGCCTGTTGCCCGGCGACGGCGAGACGAACGCAGTCACCGTGACCTACAACGATTCAGCCAAGTTCGAGGCACGGTGGGTGCGCCTCGAGGTCTGCACGGACAGGTGCGTCTTCCTGACGCCGGGCGCGCACCTGGAAATGCCAGTCGAGCACGCCGAGGGCAAGGTCGTGACCGCCGACGATGCGGTTGTCTCCCGGCTCGCCGAGGCTGGCAAGATCGCCGTGCGGTACGTCGACGACACCGGCCGATATGATTCGTATCCCGCTAACCCCAACGGCAGCGAAGGCGGCATAGCGGGCCTTTGCGACGGCACGGGGCGCGTGCTCGGCCTGATGCCGCACCCGGACCGCCATTTCGAGCACGCCCACCACCCGCGATGGACGAGCCGGCGAACGGACGGCCCGCCGGACGGGCTGACCGTGTTCCAAAACGCCGTTCGGTTTTGGCAGTCGTAACGCCCAAACGGTCGTTGGTGAACTCACCTGGAGTGTGGTCATGTACACGGCACTGACGTTCCTCTTCGCCGCAAGCATCTTGTGCTCAGAGCCGCCCGCCGGCACGGCAGCGAAGGATGCCGCTGCCAAGCCGACACCGCTAGCGGACAAGCGGGCAACGCTTTCGAAGATCCACAAGGGCATGGCCGAGCACGAGGTCCTCGAACTGCTCGGAGACCCCGACGACATCCGAAGCCACAAGCTGCACGGAGAACCCCGCTCGGCGTGGGCGAGAGGCGGTGCCTACCAGTGGGCGTACGGATGCTCGGAGCCGGAGGCATTCGCCCTCGTCGGGCTGGTCGATTTCGACAAGACCGGTCAGGTCCTGCTCGTGAGGAGGCCGGATGTTCCGATGATCCTTCGCAAGCCCCCTGCGCCGCCACCGCCACTGACCGACAAGACCAAGGCCAACGCAGCCGGCATATCGCTACGACTCGGGCCGATCGAGCTCACCGACGATGGAACGCCGAACGTGACGGTATCGCTGGTCAATCAGAGCAGTAAGACCTTCCGTTACGAGTCCGCACCTTGGGGCGTGACGTACAACCTGATCGTCGAAATCCACAGCACCGACAAGGAACTGCTGCTGCGATACGACCGCTCGGACCAGAAGCGGCGCAAAGTCAAGTACGCGCGGACCGTCGAGGCCGGCAAGAGCGAAACCATCGAGCTGCCGTTCTGGGATGGGACTTCCATCTTCGGAGAGCGGCTGCCCGGCCCGTACCTGCTTCGGATGGCGTTCCCGCTCGACGACGGATCGTTCCTCTACTCGAACGCCGTGCGATTCACGCCACCCAAGACGACGGGGAATTAGCGCACGGTCTCCGCCTGTCACGTGCCGCGCCCGAGCTTCAATACCGTTCCGTCCTCTGACTCCATCCCGCTAGGGACAGGGGACCCCCTGACCGTCGAACGGATAGCCGCCGCCCTGGAAGGCCCGCACGATCTTGTCGATGTCGACAAAGTTGATCAATCCGTTCGGCGGGTCACCGGCAACGTCGACCCACACGAGCGGCGGCGCGGTCGCGAGACTCTGGAAGGCCTGCACGGCTGCGTTGATGTCCATGAAGTTCACGTCCCCGTTGGGCGGCGTCCATGCGACGCCTTCGAACATGCCGACGATGTCACCCCAGAGGGGCACGGTCGGAATGCTCGTGGGATCCGAGTACGCCGCCTCATCACCGATGTCCGCGCCTTCCAGGATGCCTTGCAGGATATACAGGTAGTTCGGCATGATCTCATAGTCGCCCACGTGGACGAGCTGATTGCCCCAGTCGATGAAGGCGGGATCACAGCCAAGTCGTGAGATCCCGTTTGCATCAGGAGCCTGGACCCACTTGAGGAAACCGGGAAGGTCGGGCGAAGTCACCCGAAGGGCCTGCGGAATCGCAACCAGGCCCGCGGCGACCGGCGCACCAGCTCTAAGCGAGACGTACCGGTTCTTCGTCGCGGTATCCTGAATCGGCGGATCAACCAGGAGGCATTCATCGGGAACGCCGTCGCCGTTCTCATCGAGGCTCGTACCGTCGGCGATGTCTCCGCTGTCGATGACCCCGTTCCCGTTGCAGTCCGCCTGGTACTCGAACGCCCCCATATCGACGATCGGCGGGCTGCCGTTGCCGGTATCGGGCGCCACCGGATCATCCGCGAAACGAACGCCATGGTCGTAGTCAAACGTAATGGTTACCGGCACGGCGTTGTCGTCACCGGCATCGAGTGCCGGGGAGAGGCCGGGGAAGACCCGCACGTTGTCGTCGGTCGTGCCGAGCACATCATCGCTTCCATCCGGATCGCGCAACATCGGATCATCTCCGATGTTCCCGACTCCGCCCAATGCCCCGGTTAGGCCCTGGATGCAACTATAGTTGGCCGTCGTTGAGCCGGCGGAGTCCACGTGATGCACCTGTGCGGATTCGTCGGTCCCGCCGGCGTCGCTGTTGCCCCAGATGATACAGTTCTCGATGGTTACCATGCCGCCGAAGAGGTTGTACACACCGCCGCCCTTACCCGACGCCGTGTTGCCGCTGATCGTGCAGTTGAAGAGCCGCGTGCGGCCTTCATTCGTGTTGAACACCGCGCCGGCGGTGCTGTCGAGCGCGACGTTTCCCGTGAAGATGCAATTGATGAACAACGGTTCGCTGAACATATCAGCGACCGTGCCGCCTCCGATGTCGACGATGTTCCCCGCGAAGAGGCAGTTGATCACCGTGGGGCTGGAGGTATCGAAGTTGACCATACCTCCGCCGATGGACACGACGCTCCCGAGTCCGACGTTCGCGATGAACACGGAATCGATCACCATGGGATGGCTGCCCGCCTCGTTAAACATGCCGAGTCCCGCCAAGGCGTCGTTACCGGTGAACGTACAATCCGACACCGTAGGATGAGCCCCGTTGAAGTTGTACATTCCGCCGCCCCACCCGTTCGGTAGGGCTGCGTTGTCGCGGAAGATGCAATTCTCGACGGTGGGGTGCGACTCTTCGTTGTACATGCCGCCGCCGTACCCGTCGGGCCCAACCGTGCTGCCATCGGCGTATCCGCCCTCGATCACGAAGCCATCGAGTATGCCCCACGCGTTCGGCCCGATGCACACCGCCACGTGCAGGCTGTTCTCTTCCCTGTTGACGAAGCCGGGAAGATCGTCGCCGCTCAGGTCACCACTGAGGATCGTCTGGTTTGCGGCGGGATCACGCTGGTCTATCGCCGTCTCGTAACCGGCGAATCCGCCGTACAGGCTTACGCCTTCTACATCAAACGAAAGCGCTCGGTCGCCGGTTCCGCCGTCGGGCGTGTAGGTTCCGGCCGCCACCCACACCGCGTACTCAACGGAGCCGGGCATCGATGCCCTGGCGATAGCGTCTTGAAGATCGGTGTATGCGTCGGTCCAGCTGCTCCCGTCGTTCGCGCCCGTCGCACCAACGCGAACGTGGAACCTGGCACACTCGTCCGGGATGCCGTCGAGATCCTCGTCCGCGCTGAATCCGCCTAGGATGTCGCAATCATCGGGCACGCCGTTACCGTTGCAGTCACCCTCACATTCATCGGGTACATCGTTGGCGTTGCAGTCCTCGCTAGTGCCGTCGAGGATATCCGTGCCGTCCGGGATGCCGTTGTTGTTGCAGTCGCCTTCGCACTCATCGGGCTGGCCGTTGCCGTTGACGTCCTCACTGGTGCCGGCGGCGATGTCACAGTCGTCCGGAACACCGTTCTCGTTGCAGTCGGTCTCGCATTCGTCGGGCACCTCGTTGCCGTTGCAGTCCTCACTGGTACCGCTCGCGATATCCTGGGCATCGGGCACGCCGTTGCCGTTGCAGTCCGCGACGGCCTCGAACGCCCCGATGTCTACGAGTGGCGGCGTGCCGCTGCCGGTATCCGCCACGGACGGGTCGTCGATGAAGCGATCATTACCATCGAAGTCGGTCATCACATCGGGCGGGACGGCGCCGTTGTCACCCGCATCAATACAGGGCGATGCGCCCGGCGTAATCCGCGGGTTGTCGTCGAGTGTGCCGATGAGATCGTCGCCACCGTCGGCATCGATGTACAGCGGATCGTCGCCGATGTTGCCGACACCACCGAATGAACCGGTCCAGCCCTGGACGCAGCTATAGTCGATCGTCACGTTGCCCGGTCCGTGCAGGTCGTAGATCTGGGCCTCCTCCGTGGTCCCGCTCGAATCGACGTTGCCCCACAATACGCAGTTCGACAGAGACACCGTGCTTCCCGAGAGGAAGTAGAGGCCGCCGCCGAGATCGCTGGCCCAGTTTCCGCTGAGCGTGCAGTTGATCAAGCTAACATGAGAGTCGTTCGTGGCGAAGACGGCGCCGCCGGTGCTGTCTGTGCTCTCATTTCCTGTGAAGACACAGTTGATCAGTGTGGCATTCGCGGCACCGTCGCACGATACGCCACCGCACACCCAGACGGAATTACCGGTGAAGAGGCAGTCTCGAATCGTCGGGCTTGCGCCGTCGAGATTGAACATGCCGCCGCCGAGCGTCACTTCGTCGACGGGCATGCTGTTGTCGTGGAAGACGCAAGCCGTCACGTCCGGATGGCTCTGCCCTTCGTTGAACATCCCCAGGCCACCGAGAGCCATGTTGCCCGTAAAGGTGCAGCCGACCACTTCGGGGCTGGCGTCGAGGTTGTACATCCCGCCGCCCATGCCCCATTCAGCCATGTTGTCTTCGAACAGGCATCCCCGCACCGTGGGCGACCCGCTGATGGTGCGCATGCCTCCGCCGTCTCCTTCGCCGGAGGCCATATCCGCGAAGCCGCCCGACACCGTGAAGCCGTCGAGGACCGCCGTGTCGGAGATGCCGCTGCCTATCACCACGTGCCGACTGTTGTCCGCCCTCCCGGCGAAGACGGAGCCATCGTTGCCCATCAAATCGCCGCTCAGGGTCGTCTCGTTGGCGGCCGGATTTCGCTGCGAAAGGCTCGTTTCCCATCCGGCGAAACCGCCGTAGAGAGCCACGTTGTCGACGAGTTCAAAGGACACCGTTCGGTCGCCCGTGCCGGCGTCGGGTGTGTACGTGCCGGCCGCCACCCATATCTGGTAGCCGCCTCCGCCGGCTGCGGCGAGCGCATCTTGAAGATCATTGAAAGCGTTCGACCAACTGCTGCCGTTGCCCGGGCCGGCAGCGTCCGCATCCACGTAGATGGTCGTGTGTCCGTACAGTGGGCTCGCAAGCCAGCCCAAGACCAGGGTGCATACGATGCTTCGAATGGAAATGGAACCGCGCATCTTCTCGTCCTCCCTTTGCCGTCCGCCGTCCATGCCAGTCAAACCGTGACGCAGCAAGACATCGACACTTAGGACAAAGATCCGGAACTTACATGAAATGGTACCGCGCACATGACGCGTCCCCCCACAAAAGGGCAAGCACCATTTTAGTGCGCGTCAAGAGCGCACGCAAACCCTTTTTGGGAATCGCGGCTGTTTAGGGTGGACGGAGCCGCGGGCTCGTCCGGCATTTGGGAGGCCATGCACGTGCCTCATTTGAGGCACCGTCACGACGGGTAGGTGCTGGGTCGGTTTCGCCGGACCGATGGCATTCGATGGCGGGATTCAGGGGATGCTAACTCTATTTACCAGCACGCTTTATGGGCTTGGCGTCTTGGAGGGCTCTTCCTCGCCCTTCAGACGAGCGAGCCACTCACGAGCGACAGTACTTTCCGAGTCAACGGCGAGCAAGCGTTCGAAAACCTCGATCGCTCGCGCCCGGTTCTTCGCTTCCGCGCACGCCACCCCGAACGCTTCGAGCAAGCGCGGCGCCACGTTGTCGCCGAGCTTGTCCAGCGCGGCCTCATACGTACGCAGCATATCGAGGCGCATGAGGTCGGTTGCGACTTCAAGGTGTTGACGCCGATAGTCAACCAGTCGGATGTAATCGTCCGCTGTCGCATCATCTCCCGCGGTCCGTGCCTGCAGGAGCTGGATCATGAAACGGTACCGTCCATCGAGTTGCGTCAGCGCGACGGTCGAACCCGGATCGGCGACGGCCACCTCACGAGCCAAGCTCAAAGCAGCCGCTCCTTCTCGTTCCGCGGCGTCCCACTGCTTGTCAGCAGCAAGCGCTTGGGCCAGGAGTGCGAGATAGCCGACGGTCTTACGACCGTCCGCTTCGACGGCTCGGCGAGCGTAGTCGACCGCATCGGCATGTCTTCCCCGCCGCGAAGCGCAGAGGGCAAGCCCGAAGAACACACGCCGATCACCACCACTGAGTGTCAGAGCGTTGTCGTACCGAGACTTGGCGAGCTGTGGGTACTGGTCGACAAGCAGGTCTCCGAGCAACCGATACGCCCGCCACTCGTTGCGCCCGTCGCGGGTCCCGATGAAGGCCCTCAGCTCGTCGATCGCCTGACGGCTTCGTCCCGCCAGCGCGTTGGCCCATCCCGACAGGTAGAGCAGTGTCGCATTGGTGGGATCCTTCTCCCGGATCACCGTGATGGCGTCCGCCGCCGTTTGCAGAAACGCGCGGCGCTGTTCGGTGCCGAGCAACTCGGTTTCGAGTCGATTCAGGGCGACGGTCGCGACATCGATCGCCGCCTCGACGGACACCTCGCTCGAAGCGCCCGCGTCCTCGGGTGGTGCCACCGCGGCATCGGCCGGAGCCACTTGGGCAGTCGCGCGAGCCGAAAACGGCGCCAGCGATAGGCACACCAATAAGAGACCTGTTCGAACGGACATCGAGTCAGCCTCCGGACAGCCGTTGGTCGGCACCCCACGTCGGTGATACCACACAAGACCGGACTATACGCCCGCGTCGCGGATGCGACAAACGATAGGCATGGGCGGCCGGATACTCAGCATTGAATTGGAGGTTGGACCGTGGGGACGCCAAGGCCGAGAGAGCCGTGGTTGAGCCGATCATCCCTCGGCACTGAAGCTGAGCTCGTCCTGTGCGGCCGCGGCCTCGGAAGGCGCGCCGGCGGGATCACCCTCACGAGCCTGGGCGATCTTCTCGACGACCAACCGCCAGGTTTCCCGCTCGATCCGCAGCACCTTCAGTGCGTCGTCGATGGCGCTCACGTCGCGATGGATGTTGGCATCGAGCAGCTTACGGTAAAGGAACCCGTAGATACCCGCCACACGCTCGCACAGCTCGCGGTTGACCTCGTAGTTCAGCCCGTTGCGCATCTCGAGGATGATATTCTGTGCCCGGGTCAGCCGCTCGTAGG
Source organism: Phycisphaerae bacterium (assembly GCA_029260055.1). GTDB lineage: Bacteria > Planctomycetota > Phycisphaerae > UBA1845 > UBA1845 > JADFOB01. Next base: position 12,249 of record JAJDDX010000077.1, on the reverse strand, counting down.
AGGTCTCGTACTCCTCCTTCTCGAGCGCATCACGTGCCTGGAGGGCGTTTCTGATACACCCGTCGTACAGCATGAGGTGCAGTTGTTCCGGAGCGGCCGTCAGGACCGCGTCGCGGAGGTACGGATTTCCGGTGGAATGACTCATTTCGCCGATACTATCGGCTGATGCGCGGGGCGATCTAAGCGAAAACGGTCAGGATCGAGCGTTTTAGCCAGTCGATTAATCACCCTTACGCGCCGGAGGCCATCTGTGCCAGGGTGCTGAGGGCACTTTGCTGCCCCTGGAGGCCGGCCAGAGCACGCTCCATCGCAATGAACTGGGCCTCTAGCTGTCCCTGCTTTCCTTCCAGCAGGATGTTCAGGGAATCGATCCGGTCGTTCAGCAACTCCTGCTGCTCTGAGAGCAGGTCATCCCTGCGCGTGATGAGCCCGTCGAATTCCCGCGTCAGTGCGTCCAGGGCCTCGTCGATCATCGTGCCGAAGCCGGTCTCCTCCGTCGCGAAGAGGTCCTCGACCAACTCGGGGGATTCCGCATAGGCCTCGCGGAACTTCTCCGCGTCGAACTCGAGCCGGTTGTTGGCCCCCAAACGAAGCCCGACGGAGAACATGCGCGAGAACGACTCCGTGACCCCTTCGACTTGGCGCGAGACCGCACCGCGCATGCGGGAACGAATCTGCTGGATGGTCCGGTCGCCCTGCAACACCCCGCGTTCTAACGTCTCCTGATCGAACCGGGTCACGTCATCGAGCGACTGCTGGACGTCGTTGTAGCGCCCCACGAAGTCCGTCAGCGCATCCACGATGGCATCTACGTCCTGTGCCACGCTGACCGTGACCGGGTCTTCCGACACCGACAGCAGATCGAGCGTGACACCCTCGATGACGCTATCCAGTGTATTCGTCGAACTCGTGATCAGGATCGGGGTCGTGCCGCCCTCGCCGCCGACCGTGACGATGGCGTCGGACGCCTCCGACAGCGTCGAAAGACCGAGGTCCAACCCTTGTGTGTCGATGACGAGTTGCCCGGCCGAGCCCGTCACGGTCGATGCCAGCGTCAGGCTGTACGGGTTCGTTGGTCCGCCGTCGTTGACCACGGAAGCGGCCACCGGCGCCCCGGCTTCATTGATCTTCGCGACGATGTCGTCGAGCGTATCGCCGGCGTTGATGTCGATCCGGATTTCGAACGAGCCGTCGATCTGGTTTTGCCCGGCCCCCGCCGTTCCCGCCAGATGCAGGCTACGCGCTGCGCGCCCGTCGAGGTCCTCAATGCTCAGTGAGCCTTCGCCGCCCGACGTATCAGTAATGAGTATGCCGTCTCCCGTGTCGTTGATTCGGGCTTGGAGGGTCTCGGACGTCGCAGTGCTGCTGTTGATCGCCTGGATCACGTCACCGACCGTCTCGACATTCCTGTCGGCGAGGTTGACCTGATACGCGGCGCCGGCCGAATCCGTGATCTGGAATCGCCCCGACTCGATGCCCTGCCCGGCGTTGAGCTCGGACAGCAAGGTTCGCTCGGACACGTACTGCAACTGCAAGCTTCCGCCGTTGACGGACGCGCCGTCGATCAAGTCGTGAGCCCCGGCGATACCGAGCTGTGCCGCCATGTCGGAACCGGCTGCATCGGTCACGACCATGGGATCGGTACCGACGGACGTGTCGCGCAATGCGAGACCGTTACCCGCCCCGTTGATGGAGGCGACGATCCCCGTTTCGGTGTTCTCGTTGATGATGTCGACCACGTCCTGCAATGTCGACGCCCTGGCGAAGTCGAGCGGCGCGGCCGTCGCGGCGCCCGAGCGGTCGCGCAATGTGAACTGCCCGGGCGTCATCCCCGCTCCGCCGTTCAGCGTCTGCAAGAGCACTGAATTCAGTCCGGCGACGAGGTGGCGGGAGACGAACGGATCGCCGGTGCTGAAGGCGGCATCCATAATGCCCAAGTCCAATGCCGCGGTGGAGCCCTCCGCCGCCTCGACCGTCACGCTGTTACCGATACCGCGTGCTTGAAGCATGATGCCGTTGCCGTCGGCTGATACGGTCGCATGGACCAACGTAGCGCCGTTGCCGGGCGCGTAGTTGATCGCTCGGATGACATCGCCGAGCGTCTCGACGCGGTATATTTCCTGGCCGTGAATCGCGCCCTCCTCGACCTCCTGTGCGATGCCGAGGTCTGCAGCGGCGTGCCCGCCCACGTCTTCGATCTTGAAGGGCTGAGCAATCGCGTCAGCGACCGTGGACTCGTCGCGAATGAGGAAATGCGAGTTGACGAGCGTGACGTGGATGTCCATACCCGCCGCCGTCGTCTCCGCCAGGATGCGCTCGCGTACCTCGCGCACGGTGTTGACCGGCGGTTGATTCGGGTCGGCAAGATCGATGTCCACGGAGTTTCCGGCACGGTCGGTGATTCGAAGCGTCCCGAGCCGCACACCGTTTCCGCCGTTGAGGGCTCGCAGGTCCGTATCTTCCTGGCTGGCGAGGATTCCGGTCAGCGACACGTCGAAGTCGCCGTTAGTGGTTCGGAAGGTCAGGTCGTTGGCGGTGCCGGCACCCAAGCGACCGACGCCGTTCCCGTCATTCAGCGTCGACAGGAGTGTGCCACCGGACAGCCGAACGAGGTCCGATCCCTCGATGCGCTCGGTCGCGCTGGTGCCCGCTATGCCCAAGTCGGCTGCAGCCGAGCCGCCATCCTTGTCGGTGATCACGAGGTTGCCGGTTCCGACGGTCAGGTCCTCGATGATGATGCGATCGAATCCGCTGCCGGTCGCGGTCAGGCCGCTCACGCTCGCCCGCACGTTGATCGACGCGCTGCTGTTGATCGCGTCGAGCACATCGTCGACCGAGATGGCCATTCGCGTGTCGATGTCAGCCGAATTGCCGTCACGGTCCGTGATGGTGAACACACCTCGGCGGATGCCGTCGCCTCCGTTGAGCGCGTCGAGCCGCGTCGAGGCATTGACCTGGCCGTGTCCGATCTCGATGGCGAGCGTCCCCGTGCCGACCGGCGTGGCTCCGGCGTCCGCGAAGCCGCGGCTTATGAGGGAGTGGCTGGACACGAGCGAGCGCACGCGGAACGTGTGGCTCCCCGGCACGGCGGATTCCTCGGCACGCGCCGTCATGACGGTATCGTCGCTGCTTGTCGACGAGAACCTCCTGAAGAAAGAGAGGCTGTTCATATTCAGAACGGAGTTCTTGGCGGCAAGGAGCTGTGCCGAGATTGCCATGAACGCGGTGCGCTGGGCGTCGATCGCGTCGACGCGCTGCTGGAGGGTCGTGACCGGTCGGCGCTCGAGCTGCATGAGCGCCTCGATCGTGCCCGCGATGTCGATTCCGGAAATCAGGCCGATGCCGGTCGATATTCCACTCATTGCTGAACCACCTAAGTCAGAACTTCCGCGATGACGGCGCAAACCCGCAGCGCGCGGTATCTCCCTACGGGTTTATCGGTCTGATGACGAGGGCTACTCAAGTGGGGAGGATGCGCGCAATCCCGCTTGAAGCGGCTGGGAACGCCGGTTCAAGCGTCGGGGCCTGCGAGCGATGTCAGTTCAGCCCGATTGCCGGCTCCTGACTTCGCCAAGGGGCCGCTATTGGAGCAACCCGAGCACCTGCCTCGGCGCGCTCACGGCGATCTGCAGCGTGGCCTGGGTGCTTTGGACGAGGATTTCCGCTCTGGTCAGGCCGGCGACCTCGACTGCGATATCCGCGTCCCTGATCAGGGACTCCGCGGCAGTCACGTTCTCGAGCGCGACATTCTGACTGTTGATATTGGTCTCGATCTTGTTCTTTTGGAAGTTACCGAGCCTGGCACGGAGCGACGACACTTGGTCGATCGACTCAGCCAGTATGTTCTGGCCCGTCAGGAAGTTCTTCGCTCTCAGGTCGTTCGCGAACCCGGAGCCGAGCGTGTATAGCCTGCCGGTGATGTCATTGCCGAGGGCGGTCGACGCCACACGGTCAAAACCGATATGCACCTGTCCGTTCGGCGAAACCTCGGGCGCCAGTTGGAACGTCGCCCCGCCACCGGTCACGTAGAAGTTGGACGACGATAGGCTCTGGGCGAAGGTCGGCGTCAGGTAGATCCTGGCGTCCAGCGTCGCGGACCGCACGTCCGCCCGCAGGCCCTTGACCGACGCAATCTGTCCGTTGACGACTACACCGGCGTCCTGACCGTCATCGCGGAACGCCACACCTGAGCTGCTGGCCTGGATGAAGTTTCCACTGATCGGCGTGACCGACAGGAACGCGTCGGAGCCGTAAGTCGTGCTGTTGAGGATCACCGCACTGGCGATGGAACCCACGCCGGGCGACGACAGGGTCGCCGACACGCCGGTGACCTCGCTTACATCGTTGACGGCGTCTCGAACGTCTGTCAGGCTCGTACCGGAAGCGAAACTCAGCAAGTCACTTCCGATCGTACCCGTAATCTCGACGGTAGTGGCGGAAGTCACGTTGGTGGAACCGGCGGTCTGACCCACGAATGCGAGGGTCGCCGTCTGCGCCGATTGTGACACGGAGACGGTGACTTCGCGCGTCGAGCCACGGGGTATGTGCGCCGCATACACGGAGAGCGATGCGACAGCCGCGGTATTGATGGAGGACATATTATATCCACCACTTCCATCGAGGAGCTTCTGGCCGGCGAAGGTCGTCGTGTTGGCGATCCGGTCGATGGACTGCAAGATCGAGTCGATCTCGAGCTGGTTCGCAGTCACCTCGTCCGCCGTTTGCCCGCCGTCATTGGCACTGGAAACCAGCAGATCCTGGAGCTCCAGCATGAGCGCGGACACTTCGGTCAGCGCACCCTCCGCCGTCGAGATGACGTTGCTCGCCCGGGTAGAGTTGTCGATCGCCTGGGAGATCCCTCGGATTTCGGATCGAAGTCCTTCCGAGGCGATCAGGCCGGCCGGGTCATCCGCACCGCGGTTGATCCGCAAACCGGTCGCCAAGCGCTCCAGCCGCAAGTCGAGATCACGGCGGTTCGTACTCAACTGATGCACAGCGCGCATCGCAGTGACGTTGCTGTTGATTCGTGACATGCCGTCTTCCTTGACGAATTCGGACGTTCGAACACTAACGCTCGATGTCACACGGCCGCACAACCCTGTGCTGCCGGTGCCGGACCGACGGTCGGTCCGGTGACCCGCGCGCTCGACTCAGTGAGTCGGATGCCGGATGCCGCGGTTCCCGGAAGAAGCCGTGGCTACCGGGCCGCGCTATCGGACTCTTCGACGGCAGGTGGGCGCGTCTTTAGCGGACTCTTCCTTTTTTTGGGACGTCTTCTCGCGGTGTCCGGCCGGAAGACCCTACTGGGGTGTGCTGAAAAGGTGCCCGGGACGCCGTGGCTGTAAAGAAAACCGGCGGTTTCGCCGCGTGGACGAAACCGCCGGTTGTTATTGCGTTGGAAGTCTCAGCTTCGGCGCTACCTCTAGCCGATCAGAGCCAGTACGTTCTGTGGAGCGGCGTTGGCCAGTTGAAGCCCCGAGGTCGACGCGGCGACCAGGATCTGCGCCCTCGTGAGATTCGAGGTCTCGACGGCAAAGTCGGCGTCACGGATGGAGCTTTCGGCGGCCGTGATGTTCTCCAGGGCCACCTTCAGGGAATTCACGGTCGTCGACAACGTGTCCTTCTGGAATCCGCCGAGTCGCCCGCGCAGGCTCGCCACCTGATCGATCGAGGAGCGGACGATTCGTTGAGCGACGGTAAAGTTCCCACTGGTCAGCGAGTTTGTCAGACCGGTACCGAGCGAGGCGATGTACCCGTTTCCGAAGCTACCGAGCCCGGCCGTCGACACTTCTCCGATGCCGACCGATTCCTGGCCGGCCAAGCCCACCGTGGGTGAGATGGCGAAGATCGCCCCACCTCCCGTGATGTCGAAGCTGGTCGTGCCGCCCGTCGAACTCACCAGATCCGACGTGAGGTTGAGGTCGAGCGAGATGGAGCCCGATCGCACTGAGACGTCCTGTCCGGTGACGACGGCGTTTGTGCCGTTGACGGTTACCGTGCCATTGACGCCGAGGCTTCGAGTATCCGCCGCGAGCGCGCCAACGGTGTCGCCACGATCATCGACGGACGAGAAAGCGGTCAGGTTGCTGAGCACCGACACCGAGACGAACTCGCTGGCGCCGTACGACGTGCTCATCATGAGGAGTGAGTTCTGCCCGCCAGTGGCAGCGGACGCCGTGGCCGACACGCCGGTCAGTTGGGAGGACCCGTTAATCGCAGTCGCCACGTCCGCAAGGGTCGTCGACGATGCAAAGCTCAGGACGTCGCTACCGAAAGACCCGCGAACTTGAATCGACGTAGCGGCTCCGAGGGTGCCGTTGGGTGATCCGCCCGATGTGCCTGCGCCAATGGCGCTGATCATGGCCAATTCGGACGGTGCCACGACGGCGACGTTCACCTGTCGCGAGCTTCCGGCTGGAATCTTCGCCGCGTTGATCTGCACACTATTGAGCGACGAGGTCGCGACACCTGACGTTGTGAAATCGAAGTTACCGTTGAGTAGCTTGGTGTCACCGAAGGCGGTCGCGTCGGCAAGTCGGTTGATCGAAGCCAGGATCGAGTCGACCTGCAACTGGTTCGCCGCCACTTCGGCGGCGGTCAGTCCCGCTTCGTTGGCGCTCTGGTCGACCAGGGATTCCAGTTCCAGCAAGAGCGAGCTGACTTCCTGCAAGCCGCCCTCTGCGACGGCGACGATCGTGTCCGCCCGGTTCGCGTTGTCAATCGCGGAAGAGATGGCCCGCATGCTGGAGCGGAGTGTCTCCGAAGCGATCAGACCGGCTGGATCATCTCGCCCCGAGTTGATTCGCAGACCGGTGCTGAGCCGTTCGAGTGATCGATTCAACGCCACGTTGTTGGTATTCAGCGCGCGTCTTGCGATCAGCGATTGGACGTTTGTGTTAATCCGACTCATGACTGGTCATGCCTCCTAAGGCGTTCTTGAAGCCCCGCTACCGGGCGTCTCCATCACTTCGCCGGCCGCCGTCGGTTCCAGAAGAGTTCTGGCTGCCGGACGACGGTGTCGCCACGACGGGCTCGCTTCCGACTGCTCGAACTTTCGAAGACGCGACCGAGCGGCTCATTCAATTCGGAACCGCCGTCTCGAACGCGCCTCCCCACTTGGCTCGCCGAGCAGGCCGCGGTCCGTGTTCCCCGACACGCTTACGGCCCCCAAGCGACCGTACGAACCGACCGCTTAGCAAACCAACCATCGTCGCGCCGATAATCGCTCTTTAGCACTTTCGGACCCCACATGCGGACCCCTGGTTTTTGGGACGTGCGCCGCCGGCCGGCGGCTTTCCGATAACAAAACGTACCTATTTCCATAGGGTTTTTCTCGCTCTTTTACCGGACGACCCCACCGCGGAGAAAACCGCCTTCGGGCGTTTTTTTTCGAGCCCGCCGGCCACCGCGGCGGCGGCTGATCACGGACGAACCAGGAGGTTTCGACGAAGCGAATCCCCGGACGGAATTGATCGCCGCAGGAGTGAAAAACAGATGCGGAGGTAGTCACCGCGTGGCGAGGTAGCTGCCTTGCGGACACCGGAGCGCACGTGGTGACATTTCGCTTTGTGCTCTGCGGCGGCCGCAAAGCGATCAAGAAGGCTCTGCCGCGGCGAGTTGGCTGTGCAACGTCTTGACGAGCAGTTCATAGACGCTGCCGGGAATTACGTCCATGCGCAGCGCCGATGCCAGTTCTTCGATGTCGCCTTCGATCGTCGGCAACAATTCAATCAGCGTAGTGAGTTCAACGCCGGCAAGCTCCATCGCATGTGTGCAGATCGACACGACGTCCTCGACACCGCTGAACTCGCAGAGTAGTTTGGCGATACGGTCGCCCGCGTTGAGCAGGCAGGCCACCTCGGCCGCGTCCCCCTCGCCTGGAGCCGGAGAGTGCTGAAGGTTGACCGACGTGCAGATCATCTCGGGAAGGCCCCAGTGGGCCAGCACCATGCTCGACACATCGCCATGCGTCACGTCAACCGCTCGTAGCTCCTCCTGCGGCGGCACGATGCGCCCGTGCGGCGCATACTCCCGCACGATCGGCTCATAGCGTTCGGGCAGGGCCTCGGCGAGGATCGGAATGCCGATGTCGGCCAGCAAGGCACCAAGGAACGCCTCATCGCGATGACGAAGCATCTGTCGCTCGGCGAGCCGGGAAGCCACGACGGATGCCGCCAGCGATCGACGCCAGAAGTAACTCATGTCGAGTCCGGTCACGCTCTTTTGCGAAATCGTGTCGACAAGATAGCGACCTAGAACCAGGGAGCGGATGCGCTTGGGACCGAGCAGCGTCATCGCCTGCCGAAGCGACACGACCTTGTTCCGAATTCCGAACAGGGCCGAGTTCGCCAGGCGCAGGACCTCGCTGACCGTACCGGCGTCGACCGATAACACCTTGACCAAGTCGGCGTAGCTGAAATCGGGGTCCTGCATGATCTCGAGGAACCGGGCAACGACCTGCGGCATGGAAGGCACGGCGGCGGACTTCTTGATCGCGTCCAGAACCTTGGCGTTCATTGTCGCAGTTCCTCTCGTTTTCGCTGCTCGACATGAGGTGGCGCCACCGCGCAAGCAGCGACTGCCCGAGACCGGGCGCGGCGTGCCCCGATCGTCCCGTATACATCGACTCGTTGCCGAGCCGATCTGAGAAACTAGCGCAAACCGGCTGCTATGCGATACCGGACCCTCTCAGGGGCCATTTGGTTGACGTGCCGTTGCCTGACCACTACAAACCCACTTTGTCGCTAGGTGTGCCCGACCCGACGGCGGGCTGAGATCAGAGCCTTGGAACCTGATCAGGACCGGCACAGGGCACGTCGCCACGGGCCGGCTCGGACCTGCGTAGGGAAGCGACCTTTGTCCTCGGTTCAACATCCCGACCGGAACCACGCGACAACACGCTTCACCTCACAATACAAGGCACGGTAACTCCGGGAGAGCCTGTCATGGCGGACACTGATGTAGCGCTAAACGAAACGCCCGCAAACGCCTCCGATAACCCGCTGACGGCCGTCGACCCGTTCCCCGCTTCCGCGAAGATCTACGTGCCGGGCACGCTCCACGCTGACGTGCGCGTGCCCATGCGCGAGATCAGCCTTACACCCGTCACGACGAATGACGGCGCTAAACCGCAAGTTGACCCGCCGGTGACGGTCTATGACGTGTCCGGGCCCTACACGGACCCGGCCGCGACCATCGATCTGCGAAGAGGACTGCCCCCCGTCCGGTTGGATTGGATCAAGGCCCGTAGCGACACGGAGACGTACGAAGGCCGCACCGTCCTGCCGAACGACAACGGCTACGCCACCGACGATCAACTCGAGGTCGAGCGGTTCCCCACCGCGTCGCGCCGCGCGGCGCGACGCGCCAAGCCGGGCGCCAACGTGAGCCAGATGCACTACGCCCGCAAGGGGATCATCACGCCGGAGATGGAGTTCGTCGCCATCCGCGAGAACCAGCGACGCGAGCAGGTCGCGGACATCGCGCAGCAGCACCCCGGCGAGGACTTCGGGGCGGCCATCCCGAAGATCATCACGCCGGAGTTCGTGCGCGACGAGGTGGCACGCGGACGAGCCATCATCCCGGCCAACATCAACCACCCGGAAGCCGAACCGATGATCATCGGGCGCAACTTCCTCGTGAAGATCAACTCGAACATCGGCAACTCGGCTGTCAGTTCCTCGATCGAAGAGGAAGTCGAGAAGATGATCTGGTCGACGCGCTGGGGCGCCGACACCGTCATGGACCTCTCGACCGGCAAGAACATTCACGAGACGCGCGAGTGGATCATCCGCAACTCGCCCGTGCCGATCGGGACGGTGCCGATCTATCAGGCGCTCGAGAAGGTCGAGGGCAAGCCGGAGGAACTGACGTGGGAACTGTTCCGCGACACGCTGATCGAACAGGCTGAGCAAGGCGTCGACTATTTCACGATTCACGCCGGCGTACTGCTGCGATACGTGCCGATGACAGCCAAGCGCGTCACGGGCATCGTGTCGCGCGGTGGTTCGATCCTGGCGAAGTGGTGCCTGGCACACCACAAAGAGAACTTCCTCTACACGAACTTCGAGGAAACGTGCGAGATCATGCGGACATACGACGTAGCCTTCTCGCTCGGAGACGGCCTGCGCCCCGGCTCGATCGCCGACGCCAACGACGCCGCTCAGTTCGCCGAACTCGATACGTTGGGCGAGTTGACCAAGATCGCCTGGCAGCACGACGTGCAGACGATCATCGAAGGCCCCGGCCACGTGCCGATGCACATGATCAAGGAGAATATGGATCGCCAGCTCGAAGCGTGCGGCGAGGCGCCCTTCTACACGCTCGGCCCGCTCACCACCGACATCGCCCCGGGCTATGACCACATTACCAGCGCCATCGGGGCGGCCATGATCGGCTGGTACGGCACGGCCATGCTCTGCTACGTCACACCGAAGGAGCATTTGGGATTGCCCGACCGCCAGGACGTCAAAGACGGCGTGATCGCCTACAAGATCGCCGCCCACGCTGCCGACCTGGCGAAGGGCCACCCCGGAGCGCAGCACCACGACAACGCCATCTCGAAGGCCCGCTTCGAGTTCCGCTGGGACGACCAGTTCAACTTAGGCCTCGCGCCGGACACAGCCCGCGACTTCCACGACGCCACATTGCCGCAAGACGGCGCAAAGGCGGCCCACTTCTGTTCAATGTGCGGCCCGCAGTTCTGCTCGATGAAGATCACGCAGGACGTACGCGATTACGCAGCCGCCCACGGCATCGGCGAGACCGAGGCGGTCGAGGCCGGCATGGCCGAGAAGTCGGACGAGTTCGTAAAGACCGGCGCTGAGATTTACAAGAAGGTGTAACCACCGCGCTCACGCTCGGCTGCAGACCCGTCAAAAGCCGCCGCCTGCCACGTTGTCGGCGGCCCATCCTAAACGAGCAGTGTCTGCTCGATCCGTTTGAGGGCGAGTTGCAGAGTAGTGCGGCGTGTGGAAGACAGCCACCGGTTCGGCATCGCGTACGTCTGATGGTAGGCAAGCGTGTCTTCCGAAAACACGCCCAGGCGCCTCAGCTTAATGGCGATTAGGTGCCGCGACACGCACAGACGGCTTACTAGTCGAGGGAAATACCGTTCTTTCCATTGCGATCGCCCTCTGCGGGAATTAGCGCCGTGGAGGGCGTCGCCAACAAACATATCGTGCAGCGCGGCTACCCATACGATACCCAACGCGAGAATAGGCGCGGGCAGAATGCTCGAATGCATGAACTCGTCAGCCTCGCGCTCAAACCACGGCCGCCGATTAGAACTGGGTGCGTACGCTGCGGTGCGCGAATGCGTAGACGCATGCAACAGGACATGCGCAACCTCGTGCATCACAGTTGTCCGGTATAGCGGAACGTACGCCTCGGCCCGCTCGCAAATCGTAATCGCGTGGGCGCCCGGGCGCGCCAGCCCATAAACTGCGGCACCGGCCTTGGCGTCGTAGTCGTAGAGGGGTTCTATCAGTAGCCGAATCGCGAGGTGGTTCTCTGCCAAATCGTCCACGTCGAACACAGACGCAGCTAGAACACGATCCGCTTCATTTATGAGGTCCCGCGGCAAATGAGGTCGCGTCGACGCCATGCCGTGCGTTAACAACTCGAGCGCCTGTACGTGCGGCGTCTGCTCGTGACGTGATTCGTAGTAGTGCACTAGGACTCGTTCGGCCAGTTCAGTGGGTGTGCTCATCGTTTTGGGCCTCCTGCCCTTTCGATCATTCCCTTGAGGTTGCGGAAGAACTCGGGCTGCTCGCTGGCGATCTTCGCCAATGTCGCCTCCGCTTCGGGACTGATACGTCCCGCCAGTCCACACCAGTGGTCGCGATCCGAGTTCAGGGTTGTAGCGAGAGCGACGATCACCTTGCGCGACGGGACATGTTTGTCCTGAACCACCAAGCTGAGCAGCGACGGCGAGATTTTCGCCTCCGCCGCCGTACCACGCAAGGTCTTGCGTAGCTCCCGCATTCGACCCCCAACAGCTTGTCCGAGCGTGTCGGCCATGTTGAATCCGATTAAACACTCTTGCCGATCGGTTGTCAACCCCTGTACGCTGTGAGTGCGTTGTTGCCTCTCTGGTGTGCTGCACCGCCGCCCACGAGGAAAGCGCGTATCCATGAAGAGACTGTCTGCTGTCAACGGTGCTATCGCATAACGCGGCACTCCCGGTTGGCGTCAGCCCCCTTTCCGGAGGGGATTGAAGCCGAGGGGTCCGGGGGCGAGCAGCCCCCT
>JAJDDX010000076.1 GCA_029260055.1 Phycisphaerae bacterium | reverse complement strand
AGGGCTTCTTGCAACCGGGCTTGCAGCCGCCCTTCTTTCCGGCGGCGGTCTTGGCGGTAGCCTTCGAGCCGCAAGGCTTGTTGCAGCCACCCTTCTTGCCGGCAGCGGTCGTGGCCTTGGAGCCACACGGCTTGTTGCAGCCACCCTTCTTGTCGGCAGCGGTCGTGGCCTTCGAGCCGGCCTTCGTGGCATCAGCCTTCTTGCAGCACGGCTTGGGGCAGCCGGGGGCGCAGCCGCCGCCCTTGCCGTCCTTGGCGCACGGCGTCTTGCACTTGCCGGCGCACTTCTTGCCACAGCCACCCTTGTCGCCGGCGGTCTTGGCGCAGGGCTTGTCACACTTCCCGGCGCAGTTGGCCGTGGAGCACTTGTTCGAGGCGCAGCCGGCCGTCGCCATCGTAAAACCAACGACGCAGACGAGGCCAACCACCAGCCGACCGAACGATCCCAACGTAATACGTGTCATCGAGCTTCTCCTACAGGTTTAGAGAACATGAGATGCCCCGGCTGGCGGGGCCTATTTTATCTTCTTCGACCAATTCGTCGTGGGCGCGGGCTTCTATATCCAAGGTCATCCCGGCCACGACGTCGTGATGATAGCGGAAAACTAGTAAAGAGCCCATGCAACTTTTGCGCAACGGGCTGACTGTGACGCTCCGTGCGGATGTGGTTTCGGCGGCGTCGGACGCCACGCCCCCCATCTCCGGTCCTGGACACATGGCTAACAGCGGAAAAAACCATGAAATTCCTTGCGTTTTTTGCCCCCGGGCGTCGCGTGCTGGAGTGAAGGGGCTATATTTTCGGACGCTGCGGGCCGATGCGGGGAGCGTACGGCATCTCGCCTCGGCTCATCGTGTTTGCGGATGACGAAAACCAGCCATGGGTTTTGGCAAGCTAAGGAGATTCTTCGGATGAAAACCATGAGAACCACGTTTGGCGTTCTGGCCGTAATTGGGCTCGCCCTGCTGCTGACCGCAGCCGGCGCCTGCTCTCCGAGCGCCCCGACCGGCGGCGGCGGAAACACGAATGCCAACACCGGCGGCGGTGGCGATACCAACGACAACGGCGGTGGTGATACCAACGACAACGGTGGTGGTGGCGACACGAACGACAACGGAGGCGACGCCAACGACAACAGCGGCGGTGGCGGTAACGACTCCAACCTGCCGGCGTTGATCAAGACGAACATCGTCATGGACGACAACACGATGATCATGCGTCCCAAGGCGGGCGATGATCTGATCGTCTGGGGCGACGGTGGCGACGACGCGACGGTCTATTACGTCGTACCTTCGCAGATGGACGGCACGGAGACGGCCGGCACCGAGTTCCCCGAGGGCCAGCGCTACGGCTGGAACCACTTCGCGGTTGCCGGCAAGAAGGTGCTACTGGTCGCCGACACTGGCGAGGTTCGGGTGTTCGACACCGCGACCGGCGAGTTCCGCGACTTCGCGTCGGGCGATGTTGTTGTCGACAACGTCCAGATGAACGACGACTCGATGCCGGGTCTGACGCAGGCTTCGGGCAACTACTTCGCCGTGCTCAACGACACCAACTTCGTGACCGACGGCAACGCCGTCAAGGTGATCGACGTGTCGGCGGCCGACGCGGAGGACTGGGAAGTGCTCTCGTTCGCGATTCCCGAAGCGGATGCCACCGGGGTGGATCAGGTAGCGATCGACGCGACGAGCATGCGCGTGGCCGCCCACGATGACTTCGGGCAGCTTTGGATCTGGAACATCGCCGACCCGACAGCCGCCCCGGTGCAGATCGACATGGGGTTGAGTAGCGACCTGTGTTGCATGAACGACTCGGTCCAGATGCAGTTCGAAGGCGACATCATCCTCTTCCAGGAGGATCCGACCAGCTTCCCGCTGGGCCTTGGCACCACCAACGCGGCCTTGCTGAACGTCAACACGCTCACCAAGACCGTGTTCACCGCCAACCCCTCCACGCACAATCTGCCGGTGGCGCTGGCCGGCGGCAGCTTCGGCTACGCGCAGTGGAAGGAAAGTGGCGACGCCCAGAGCGGTTCGGGAATGAGCTATCGCAGCGCGATTGGCGAAGTGACGGACGCCCCCGGTTCGACCGTGGCGAGCCAGTTCGATGAATACGCCCTGCGGCCCACGAACATCGACCTGGGCATTTTCCCACAGAGCCAGTGCTTCGGCGGCGATCTCAAGCTGGTCGGCTACGGGTCGACCTTGGCCATCACGGGCGACGGCGACCGTTGGTTCATGGGCGGCTGGGGCCCGATCGACAGCACGTGGGACTACCTCCAGATGAGCACGGGCGGTGCGTTCACCGACTTCGACGATCCGGACCATAACACCACATCGGGTAGCGTGATGGCTTCCGATGTCTCGGCCTCCGGTGACACCGTGGCCTTCCGGGCCCTGAACGAGACGCCCGATTCGAACTGCCTGACGGACGAAGTGTGGGTGCTCGGGTTCATCGTGCTCGACCGGCTCGATGATTGATGATCTGACGATGGCTTGACACAGCAAACGGAGACGGCCCGGCGGAATCCTGCCGGCGAGGGCCGCTCCGGGCCAGGTTAGCCACAATGCGAGCGGGCGGGGATCGTTCGACACGAACGCCCCCGCCCGCGTCGTTTCGGCTTCGCATCAGGGTGTGTCCGCCGCGGACTCGGTCCAAAGCGCGAATTCCGCCTGCCCGATTAGATACGTAAAGATGTGGGCTGGGATCCGTAGAAACTTCGTGCCGACGTCCGGCACCCGTTCCACCCCGAAATCGTCGTCCCCCTGTGTGATCACGAATGCGTGTCGGACGTCCTCCGCCCGCGAAAAAGTAACGACGCCGTCATTGGCCTTCAAGTGCCGGGCCGCGCGGTGTTTCACCTCGACCGGAATCAGGTAGCCCGGGCCCCGCACCACGATGTCGACCTCCCGCTGCGTGGCGCTGTCGCGCCAATAGCCGATGCTCGGCGTATCAGGATAGTAGTAGGCGTAAACGTGCCGTAGGATCGCGGTTTCGACGATCGCGCCCAGCCTGGTGGGATCGTTCAAGACCTCCTCACCTCGCAGCAAGACCGCGTTCGCCAGCGCGGCGTCCGCAAGATACACCTTGTGGCGCAACTTGAGGCGCTTCTTTCCCGCCACCGCGGTCGGAGCGAGCCGATAGATCAGGTTCGCCCGTTCAAGCGCTTCGAGATGGTTCGAGACCGTCGTAGTCGTCACGCCGAGTGCGGTGGCGCACGTCTTGATGGACATGATTCCGCCGCTGTGAAGACAGAGGTAGATGAACAGTTTCTCGAGATCGTCGATGCTCCGGATGCGGAAGACCGAAGCCATGTCGCGTTTCAGGACGCGTTCCACCACGTCTTCCCGGAGCAAGCGTAGTGAGAGCGCGATGTCCGGCTGTAACGCCGTGGCCGGAAATCCGCCGACGAGCAGATACCGCCGAAACAGCGGCATCAGCGCGCGACACTGTTGAGTCAGCGTCACGAAAGCGTCCGGCTCGGCGGTGAGGAGATCGGTCGGACGAAGGTCGCGCGGCACAGATTCGGGTTTTTCGTCGCGGATGTGCAAGAACTCGTAGAACGACAGCGTCGGGATCGGCACCGTGACCCAGCGTCCCACGCCGCTGTCGGTCACGCCTTGACGAAGAGCGAGGGCGGCGGAACCGGTGGCCATGATTCGGTATTCCGGATGGTGGTCGACGAGCAGCTTGACCTGAACATCCCAGTCGCTGGCGTATTGGACTTCGTCCAACAAGAGTGTCGCCGACTTGCCGCTAGGGAAGACGAACTCGTGATAGAGTTTCAGAATACGCGGCAGTCCCGCGAGTTTGAGGAGCGGGTGGTCCAGAGTGACGTACAGGATGCTCCTCGCTTCGTGTTCGTCCTCGAGTAGCCGCGCGGCGATCTGCTTCTGAATCGTCGTCTTGCCGACTTGGCGCGGCCCGGATAGCAGCACGGCACGCCGCATCGACGGATCGTTGAGAAAGCCGAGGCAAAGCCGCAGGGCGAGGCGTGCGTGAACCGGAACCGGATTGGGGCCGTTTGACCACCACGGATTGAAGCCATGGAGGGTCTCGACGATCTCCTTGCTATCAAGGAAGTCTGCCATAGATACTCGAATAATCCGTCAATTCCAGTAAACGTCAATACTATACTATCTATTTATCGAAGAAAAATGCAAGCCTAGCCACTTACTAGGGCGTCTCAAGGAACGTCCTATAACTAGATCATCGTAGGCAGGTCGACCGAGATTGACGCTTGCGATGCGTCGAGCTGTTCCGCTCCAGGCCTCCGACAACCGGCGGTACGCCGCGGTCACTCGTCATGCGGCAGATGCTCCAGCGGGCAGTCCTCGCAGACGGCCTTCGCTCGGCAGTGGTCTTTTCCGACGGCGACCAGCAGCGCGTGGTACTCGTTGAAGACGACCGGGTCCGGCGTCAGTGCGGCGTGGAAGAGATCGCGAATCTCGTCGTAGCCGGCGGTGGGCGCGATGAGGAAGTGCCGCCGGAGGATGCGCTTGGTATAGGCATCGACGACGAAACTCGGATGGCCGCCGGCGTAGAGCAGGATGCAGTCGGCTGTCTCCGGCCCGATGCCGTGGATTCCGAGAAGCCGCCGCCGCACGACGCCCAGCTCGCCGGTCAGCATCGCGTCGAGCGATCCGTCGAAGTGCCCCCATACGTGTTCAACGAACGCCCGGAGCCGTGCCGCCTTCACACGATACGTACCGGACGGCTGAATGAGGCGAGCGAGCTTCTCGTCCGGGGTCCGCCGGAGTGCGGCGAGAGTAAGGCAGCCCGCCTGACGGAGGTTCTGAATGGCCCGTTCGACGTTGGTCCAGGCCGTGTTTTGGGTGAGGATCGCGCCGATGACCATCTCGGTCGGCGTGTCAGCCGGCCACCAGTGCTGAGGCCCGTACGCGGCAAGGAGGCATTCGTAGATGCCGCGAATCGTCGCCGCATTAGCCGTCGCGGGCCGCTCGGGTTGCCTCCTCGCCATAGTGCCGATCTCGGGCCGGGCACGAGCCGCGGCTGTCACCTTGCTGAGAAACTCACACCTCCGGGCGACCCATGGCCGCGAAATCCGGCCGGAACGACTTGTCTAGACCGCCCGGAGTCTCCACGATACGCGGTCAATGGGCAGCTCTCAACAAAAACTCGGCAGCGAGCCTCGGCGAGGTCTTCTGGCGCGCCCGCTCGACGCCCTCGTTTTCCTGTTGCCCCTGCTCGCGTTCTACGAGGTCGCTTCGCTCACGTACCCGGATCGCGTCATCGCCTTCGACCTGATGCGGCGCTTCTTCGAGCTCTTCGGCGAGGTAGGGATGCTGGCGCCCGGGCTGGCTGTCGTCATCATCCTCCTCACCACGCACGTCGCGTCGCGCGAGGCGTGGACCGTCCATTGGCGGCGCGTCGGTTGGATGTACCTTGAAGCGGCGTTCCTGGCCGTTCCGTTGTTCGCCCTCAACATGGCCACGTCGCTGGCTTCCGGGGGGACGACCGAACCGCCGCTGGTCGGCCAACTCGCGCTCGGCGTTGGCGCGGGGATCTACGAGGAACTGGTTTTCAGGCTGATGCTCATCTCGATCTTCGTCATGATCGGGGTGGACTTCTTCCGACTCGACCGCACGCGCGTGGCCTTTGCAGCCGTGCTCCTGTCATCTCTGGCCTTCGCGGCCCATCACCATCAGCCGATCGGCGTCGAGCAGTTCGACTTGATGCGGTTCGTGTTCCGAACGATTGCCGGCATCTACCTGGCCGTCGTCTTCTGGTATCGCGGCTACGGACCGGCTGCGGGGTGTCACGCGGCGTACAATGTGGCGTTGGTGTCACTCGCCGCGATGGAACCGGCGGCTGTTTAGCGTGATCATCGCTTCGGTGTGCGGGGTGTAAGCATTGCTCGGGCTTCGAAAGACCGCACGGGCTGAAGCCCGCGGCTCGGTATGCCAACACAGGGCATGCCTCGTCGCAATCTCGTTCCGGGTGTAGCGGCGCGCGATGCTCACGACCCGTTGATTTCGGATGATGGTAGGCCTTCGAAGCGCCTGTCATCGTCTCCCCCATGTCCGAAGGACATGGGCCACCCGTCCCTTGCTCCCTTACGGTCGCGGCTCGGAAAGAGGTTTGAGATAGCGTCTACTTTCCGCGTTCGTAGACGACTTTGCCGTTGAAGACCGTCACGTCGGCGCTGATTTGCCCCACTTTTTCGGGCGGCGTGTCGAACGGGTCGGTTCCCAGAAGAACCATGTCGGCGAGTTTGCCGACCTCGATCGTGCCGAGCCGATCGCCTCGATGGATCGCCTTGGGCGGGCTGGCGGTGTAGGCCGCGATCGCCTCGGTCAGCGTGACCGAATGCGAGGGCAGCCAGGTTTCGCCGGTCAGGATCCTCGCGTTGACGGCTGAGTCGATGCCCATGAAGGGGTTCAGGGTCACCACGGGCCAATCGCTCCCGAAACAGAGCAGCGCTCCGGCATCGAGGAGTTGGCGAAAGGCGTAGGAGCCGGCGAGTCGCTGCTTGCCGATGGCCTTTTCCGCGTAGCGCCCATCATCCGCCTTGTGATAGGGTTGCATCGAGGCGACGAGGCCCAGCTTCGCGAAGCGAGGGATGTCCGACACGTGGAGGTGCTGGACGTGTTCCAGGCGGTGCCGCGCGTCTCGGCGTCCGTTTTGGGCTATCGCGGCCTCGTAGGCGTCGATGAGCCGATGATTGGCCTCGTCCCCGATGGCGTGTACGGCGAGTTGCATGTGCCGGGCGTCCGCGGCGGCGACATTGTGCCTGAACTCCTGTTCGTCGACGGCCATGGCGGTGAGTTGCCCCCTCGGGTAGCGCGTGTCGCTCGTCACGTCGGCGAAGGGCTCACGCATGTAGGCTGTTCTGCTTCCGAGTGAGCCGTCCATGAAGCCCTTGAACCCGGCGATGCGCAGCAGGTCGTCATCCACGCCGAATCGCTCGATATCGCGATCGTGAGCGGTCCAATCGTCCACGCTCAGATAGGTGGTCACGCGGAGGGTGAGCGTCTTATCCTTGCGGGCTTGCTGGAAGGCGTACAGGTCGTTGAGGCCGGACATGTCGTGGACCGATGTGATCCCGAGCGAATTGGCGTGTTTCATGGCTCGGACGAAGGCCTCATACCGCTGCCGCTTTCTCGGATCGGGAATGCGGCTGCGGACCAATTCCATGGCCGCTTCCTTGAGGATGCCGGTCGGTTGGCCGGTTTGGGGATCGCGCTGAATCTCACCGCCCACGGGGTCGGCCGGTCCCTGGGCGTCGATTCCCGCGATCGCCAGGGCGTTCGAGTTGACTAGGGCCTGATGGCCGTCCATGCGGGAGAGGAAGACGGGCGTGCTGCCCGTGACCGGATCGAGCCAGGATTTGTCGGGCTCGTTGGGGTTTTCCCAACTGTCGACGCTCCATCGGCCACCGAGCACCCACTCGCCCTTTTTGGCCTTGGCGGCGGCTGCAGCGACGGCACGCACGAATTCGTCGCGATCCTTGACGCTTCGCAGCGCGAGGCGTGCGAGTTGGAAGCCACCGCCTACGATGTGCGTATGGCTGTCGGTCATACCCGGGATCAGTCTACGGCCCCGGCCGTCGATGATGCGCGTGGTGGGGGCGGCGAGCTTCTTGATCGCGGCATCACCGCCCACCGCCACGATGCGCCCGTCCTTCATGGCCACGGCGGCGGGCTGTCCGGCTGCATTGGGCGTACGGCGAGCTTCGTCTGTCCCCGTCCAGACCTTCGCGTTGACGATCACGAGGTCTGCCGCGTTTGCGGCATCTTGGGCCGCTGCTTGCCCGGTGCACAACGAGCAGGCTGCGGCGAACACAATCGACAGCGCCGCTTTGATCCCGGCGGATCCGCGTGGGGCGGAAGATCCGAAGCGGGTGATGGGCGACGAATCCGTTTGTCGATTATTCATCGTGGAACTCCCTCGGGCGTTGTTTTCCGAAAACCATCTCGACGGTGCGCCTGGTTTTGGTGGACGCGACCTCGTGTCGCGAGGTATAGTACCCGCGAAGCGGACGGAAAGGGAAAGGATTCCTGGACCCGGCTGTGCGCTGGGAGGCGCACGCATGGGGCAATTGGACGGAGCCGAAGACCGTGACCGACTCGAAGGCACCGAGCGAGGAACATCTGATCAGTTCGAGGCCGCAGTTCGTCGGATGTCCGCGATGCGAATCGGGGCATCTGATGATTCGCCATTGCAGGAGCATTTGCGACAACTGTGGTTACGTCGAAAGCTGTGAAGATAACTTCGTTCCGAACATAGCGAATCCGGTCGAATCGCTGCTGCCGCACGGCTGAGCACAGGCGGCAACGTACACGTTCGATCCTATCGTCACGACGAGTTGCCCGGGCGTCGCAGTTGCGGCGTAACGGCTAGCTCGCCTCGAACACCGACTCCATAGACGGGGAGAGCATGCTTAACGACCAGTCACTGGACGCGTTGCTCATTCGCGGCGCGCGCGTCATCGATCCGTACGACGTACGGGATGAAGTCACGGACATCGCGATCGAACACGGCAAGATCGTGGCGGACGTACCGCGCGGGGCGGCCGTGCTCGACGCCACCGGATGGATCATCTGCCCCGGCCTGATGGACTTGCACGTTCACCTTCGCGAGCCGGGTCAGACCCACAAAGAGACGATCGAGACAGGCACAGCCGCGGCGGCTGCGGGCGGTTTTACGTATGTCGCGTGCATGCCCAACACGCGGCCGCCACTCGACTGCCCTGAAACGGTCCGGCAGGTGGTGGATCGCGCACGGACGGTTGGCCACTGCGCTGTCGGTCCGGTTGCGTGCGTCACGCGCGCGCGCGGTGGTATCGAGCTGACCGACTTCGCTGCTTTAAGCGAAGCGGGCGCAGTGGCGTTCAGCGATGACGGCGACGGCGTCGAGGACGACTCGATCATGCGCGCGGCGCTAGCGAGCGCGGCCAAGCTGGACACGGTGGTCATTCAGCATTGCGAATACCGATCGATCTCAGCCGGCGGCGTCATGCACCTCGGCGAGGTATCGAAACGCATCGACCTGCCGGGGCTCGACCCGAAAAGCGAGGAGGCGATGATCGAGCGTGACATCGCGCTGTGTCGGGAGACGGGCGGTCGGTACCACGTCGCGCACATCTCCACGGCGAAGGCGGTTGATCTGGTGCGCGAGGCCAGGGCTGCCGGCCTTCCGGTGACTAGCGAGGTGTGCACCCATCATCTGGTGCTTACCGATGAAGCGTGCGCGACATCCGATCCGAACACGAAGATGCATCCGCCGCTGCGGACTCAGGCGGATGTGGATGCCTGCCGCGCGGGGCTCTTGGACGGCACGATCGACTGCGTCGTGACGGACCATGCGCCGCACTCTTCGGATGAGAAGGCCAAGGGATTTCTTACGGCACCTCCCGGCATCATCGGGCTGGAAACGGCCCTTTCGCTGGCCGCCAAGGCAATAATCGACGCGCAACTTGCGGACTGGCCTGAAGTCATCCGATGGTTTACCCGCGGCGCGTCGTCGGTACTGGGGTTGGCGGCACGCCCGATCGCGGTCGGCCAGCGTGCCGATTTGTGCCTGATCGACCCGAATCAGGTGTGGACGGTTGATCCGGATCGGTTTGCGTCGTTGAGCCGCAACACCCCGTTCGGCGGGTGGTCGTTGACGGGGCGCCCGGTTGGCACGGTGTGGGGTTTGCGCCTGCAACTGGTCACTGACGCCGCGGACGGCAGACAGGTTTCGACATCAGGGTAAGTGGGGCTGACTCCTTAGCGGCGTCACTTCTTGACAGGCGCACGTTTTCAGGTATAGTGGAGTCAGAGGGGCAGTGGAAAGAGCCCCGTCCCGCCACGCCGACTCGCGAAGGAGTTCGCCATGATGACCACATCCGATTCATTCGACGCGAACACGGTAAGCCCTCACGGTGATGCGTTGGCTGTTGAAGAACGGCGCGACACCGAGCGATCGGACAAGCAGTATCCGGCGCGGCTGATCGGCTGGGGCAATTCCGCGGCTGTTCCGTGCGTGATCTGCGATGTGGGGGAAGGCGGCGTGTACGTTCACGCGTCCGCGTCTTCAGCGCTTCGCGTCGGCGGTCGTTACGAGGTCGTGGTCGATCCGGATGGAGCGGGCTCTGAACTGGCTGGCACGCTGAACGAAGGATGTTACGCTACCGTCGTACGCACCGAAGCCATTATGGGCCAAGCCGATGACACTGTCGGCGCCGGCCTCAGGTTCGATCGCCCTTTGATTCTCTAGCGTCCGCTCCCACCGACAGATTACCCTCGCCGCTCGTCAATCCACACGGTAGCTCGTGGTTCCGCTACGGACAGCTTTGCCCCGGGCAATCGCACGGCACGGCGTACGGGTAGGCGCCGCCCTGGAAGCCCGCGACGGCGTGGTTGATGTCCGCGAAGTTGATGTCGTCAAACTGGGGCACCTCCGGCGTCGCCACGCTGCCCTGGAGGTCGAGCCACACCTTCGGTTCGGACTGCGCACCTTGGAAGCCGCGCGTCAGTGCGGAGATGTCCTTGAAGTTACGGATCTGATCGGGCGGTGTCGTGACCGACCCGCCGACGACATCGCCGAAATCCCGCGTAGTGCCGAGCACCAGCGTTTCCGAGTAGTCGGCCTCGTTGTTGATGTCCGCGCCCTGCGCGATGGCTTGGATCATGTAGGTGGACCCCGGCGAGGTCTCGCAGTCGCCGACGTGCAGCGTCGCATCGACCCAGGGCGCGCTCGTGTCGTCGACAGCCCAATCACGGTAGTGCCTCCCGGCGGCATCGACGATTCGGGCGAGTAGCTGCGGGGTCGCTTCGGGTCCGGAGATCGGCAGAAGAGTCGGCGCCGAAAGCCAGCCGAGTACGTGCGTCGAGCCGCCGCCGAGATCCAAACTGATTCGGCGCGCGGTCGCCGTGCCGCTATTCGCCTGGTTCGGATCGATCGAGAGGTATCGGTTGCGGCGCACGTAGCAGGTGCCGGGCACGGGATCGCCAGTGGGCGGCGGTACACACCGCACGTCCGACGCCGGGTTCAGTCCGACAAGGCAATCGTCGTCGGTCAGACAAGCCCTCGTTGTGCCGGCTATGTCGAACGATGCGTCGGGCATGGGCCGCGCGACGGAGACGACCTCGCAGGCGTCGGCTGTCCCGTTGGAATCGCCGTCGGTGCAATCGGTCATTGGGCCGGCCCAGTTCGACTGAGGGATGACGCCGCAGTCGTCCTGGCTCAACAAGAGGCAATTCCCGGTGGACAGACAGCAGGCTCCGGAAGGTTGGGGGCAGCTTACGCCGGCACATAGCGTGCCGTCCCCTTGGAAGGCGCCGCCGGCCGCGTTGCAGTCGAACTCGGAGAGGCCGTCGGCGCAGGTGCCGTCGGCATGGCAGCATGCCCCTTCCGGGAAACAAACCGTGACGCCGCAGACAGTGCCGGGTCCTTGTGCAAAACCGCCTGCGACGTCGCAGTCGTCGACCGCGAGGTCAAGGCAACCGGACGGCATGAAACAGCAGGCCTCGAAGCAGTCGGAACTCGCGCAGCTCGTACCGGTACCCTGGAACGCTCCGCCGGCTGCGGTGCATGCGGGCTCAGTCACACCGTCGGTACAGGTGCCGCCCGCTTCGCAGCATGCGCCGGGCAGGTCGCCGCATTCCACGACGGCTCGAATCACCCAATCGCCTGTGACGCCAAGGACGCAGGAGCTGATCCACCCTATACCCTGCGCGTCGATCGTGTTCTTCCCCGCCTGGCATCCGTCGATGTCGTTCACGACGCTTGGCCCGAGTGCCGGGTTCGGCGTGTTGAAGAACTTGAACGACACGATGAACACCTGCCCATTGGTCACCGGCACGCTCAGCGGGAGTGTCTGGTTCTCGTCGAGATAGCGAAACTCGTTGATGACGCTGTCGGTCATCACGGGGCCCTCGATCAGCGCCAGTACCGCGCCGGGGGTCGGAAAGGCGCCGCCGTTGAAGATGGTGATTGAGTCTTCCAGCGACTGCGGGGCCGTGCCCGTGACCGAACGCCAGAACACTTGGGCGGCCACGACGTTGCCGTCGCACGGCGAGGTGAGCCATGCGGCTGCACTCTCCCCCGCGACGAAACCGGCCTGAATCTCGCCGAGCGAGCCGCCGCTGAGCGAGTCGTTTTGGACGGTGACTTCCGTCGCCGGTGCGGGGCTCGGCAAGGCGCCGATTGCCAGTGCCGAGGCGGCCAAGAGCAGAGCCGACCGGCGGATCGTGACGCGTCGCATGGTGCTTCCCTCCAGGAGACAGGCGCTTCGGGCGGCGTGTCTTTTTCCGGCGCGCGGCCGGTTCCGCCCTGCGATCCTCCCAGTATAGCACGGGGCGGGGGCGAGGGGATGCTTTTTTTCGGGCGATCCGTGCGCAAACATTCCCGGCGCACCGATCCCGGCCGCGCGACGGACAAGAAGCGTGGCACATCCGGAGCCGGCCAATCAGCGATTTGCAGCTTCGTTTTCGGCTATGCCGCGGCGCGCGCCCGTCTGAACACGACGGTTCCCGCTCCGATCGTCAGCAGAGCCATCACCACGACACCCCACTCGCTGACCGCCGGCACCGGCGTGCCTACCAGCAGAATCGCGCCCGCGATCTCGCTGGTCGAGTTGATCGTCGTGTGGATGTTGACGTGGTACGACCCGGCGATCAGTTCCTGTTGCTGTGTCGGCGTCAGTGTCGTGCTGCCGATCTTCGGGGTGCCGTTGGGAAGTGACACGATGATGCCACCGCCGCCGGCATCGACGCACCAACCCATCAGCGGGATCGGGCCGTGGATGTGCGAGAACATCTCGTTGGATGAGAGATTCTCGTAGCTGATGTTGTAGTTAAAATCGCCGGTCGCGGTATCGAGGGTGAACGTACCCGAGCCGGTCCCCGGCGACCCGTGGTTGGCACAATGGGAATCCAGGTACGCGGTGAAGTTGAGTATTTCACCGCGCGCATTTTGTGCCACGGCCATGACAACAACGAACAAGCCGACTTTGACGAGACGATTACAGTGAGATGACATGAGTCTACCCCTTCGAGAATGTGATTGCTGAGATTTCTCTAGCCCGACCCTCACAGTGTAGCGAAATGGGAACGCTGGTGCCAGCCGGAATTGTGCCGGGCGGACTCGCCGCGGGCGCGGGGCGGTGGCGGCGAGACGGCAGCGCCGCACCTCATCGCGCGTTCTCGGCGGCGAGAACGGTTCGGGCTATCCCAACTCGGCCCGCGAATCTAGACTGCACGTCGCTCACGCGGTCGACGAATCGACCGAGTACTCGATGAAAGCCGTAGCGGATAATATGCTACGGCGGGAAAAATGCGTCGATCATGACGATCGCCCCACAGATGCACGAGCATGAACGCCTGTACACGGGCCGTTTCTTTCACGTAGCGGCTGCGGTGCTGCTGTTCATGTCCGGCGTTGCGCTGCAATTTCATTTCGGGCAGTACATCGCCTTCCGCGGTTTCGGCGTCGACACGCTGGGCCGCATTCTGGGCATCAGCATGGTGGGGACGCTGCTGGTTCGTCTCAAGATCGGGCGCTGGATCGACCGTTTCGGCTGCAAACCGACCTGGCTGGTCGCGGCCACGCTGGTGGCACTGTCGATGGCGACGATTCAGTTCACGTCGCAGTTTTGGCTGATCGTCATGCTTCGTGGGGTGTGGGCGATGTCGATGGCGGCTGTCATGACGACCGTAGCGGTGTTTGCCGCGCAGATCGCACCGCCGGGGCGGCGCGCGGAGAGCATCGGCTCTATGGGGATGGCGGGCTTCATCGGGATGATCATCGGCCCGACGGTCGGCGACTTGATCTTCGCGGGTGATGTGGGCGCGATCACCCCCTATCGAATCTTCTTTTTTGCCAGCGCGGCGTGCAGCCTGGGTTCTGCCGTCGTGATGTCGATGCTCAAGGCGCCGGCGGCCGGCGTCGCCGTCGCGCAGGTTCCGAAGCTCGGCGTGGACAACGTCCATTCGGTACCGCAGCGCCGCGGGGCGTTTCCCCAACTCCGAATCATCATCAAGCACTGGCCCGGCACGGTTCTGCTGACCGGCGCGGTCTTCAGCATGGTCTTTTGTTTGCAGTCGACGTTTCTGGAACGGCTGGCAGAGGAGCGCGGGTTTAGGGACATTAAACTGTTCTTTCTTCTCTATTCGCCGACGGCGATGCTTCTTCGCGTCGTGTTTCGCCGCTTGCCGCAGACGATCGGGCGCAGCCGCACGCTGGTGTCGGGTTCGGTTCTTTTCATCACCGGGCTGGCGTGTTTGGTCGGTGTCGATTCCCAGTTGGGTCTGGTGCTTCCCGGGATACTGATGGGGGCGGGGCACTGTTTCATATTCCCTTCGATGGTGGACCTGGCGGCCCACGAGTTTCCATCGGAGCATCGCGGCACGGGTACGGCTGTGATCCTCGGCGCCGGCGATGTGGGCATGGTGACGGGGTTTCTTCTATTGGGTGAGGTGATCGACGCGTTCGGTTTCGACTCCGCGATCTACACACTGGTGGGATTGTTGGTGTTCGGGACGGTGGTGTTTTCGATTGCCCGCCGAGGTGTTGTGTTTTCGATCCCGCGGAGCGCTGCGTAGGATCGTGCGTTCTGACGCGGGAGTGCGCGATGCTTGTTCGACCCTCTCAGGGTCGGTTCACTAGCTGGGGTACGGGCCCGTGGGCGGCGTTCGCCTTCGGCGAACTTGCCCACGGCTACTATCTTTCAGCCTTTCAGGCTGAGGAGGGTCGCACCTTTTCTATCTGCGGGCCTATCAGGCTGGGGAGCTTATCGGCCGGAATCGCAGGGGTCTTCCGGCGGGCAGTGCCAGTCGATGATCCAGAAGTCGTCGGTTGTGTTGCCCGACACGTCGTTGTCGATCAAACGCAGGATGTCGTCCGGCGGTAGTTCCGATGTACCGAAGTTCCAGACGTAGACGCCCCAGGTGTTGCCGGTGATCGTGTTGCCTTCCATCACATAGCCCGAGGGCTGTTGGTTATCTTCGTCGCTGACGATGACGCCCGGGCCGATGTTGGCGGTGATGGTGTTGTTTCGCAGTGTCACGTCGCGGCCGCCGTCGAGCCAGATCGCACCGTCCCACCACCCTTCGATGGTGGCGTCGAGGTTGTTGCCACTGACCGTGTTGCCTTCGACCAGGACGTTGGTGCAGTCCTCGACGAGCATGCCGCCGCCGCTGTTGTCGTGTGTGTTGTTGTTGCGGACCACGGCGTCGGTCAGGTCGAACAGGTCGAGCCCGGTGCCGAGCCATCTTTCTAGCACCTGCGGGTTGGGTCCGTTCTGATAGGCCTCGCAGTTTTCGATCGTGACGTTTTGCGACTCTTCGATATGGAGGCCGTAGCCCTCGACCCATTCGATTTGAGCGGCAAAGCCGTTGCCGTGAATGGAGACGTTGCGGACGGTGAGTCCGTTGCTTGCTGTGCCCATGAGTCCCACGTCGGTGTAGTTTGCTATTTCGATATCCTCGAATGCTATGTTTGTGCAGATGTCGCACCAGAGGCCTACGTCGAGGGTGCGCCCGCCGTCGAGTAGCGGCACTCCGCCTTCGCCGCGGATGGTGAGCGTGCCGGCTGCGCTGCCGATGCCCTCGAAGAGCAGGGCTTCGCTGTAGGTGCCGGGCAGGATGGCGACGGTGTCGCCGGCTGTCGCAAGTGTGACGGCGTGTGCGATTGTACGGACGGCCGTGGCGCTCGTTAGGCCGTCGGCTTCGTCGCTGCCTTGGGTGTAGACGTAGTAGGTTTTGCCCGTTGTGTTGCTGTTGTCGTTATCGTTGGCGGTTGCGCTGTTGTCGTTCGTGTTGTCCGTGCTTTCGGGTTGGTCCGTTGTTGCCGGATTGCAGCCGGCTGACGCTACGAGCAACAGGATTCCACTGATTAGTCCGCTCACTGCGGTGATTCGTTTGGTGGTCATATATACCTCCGATAACGGGATTGCTCCGGCTCGACACTTCGGGTTTTCCCTGTGGGGCAGGCTGTTGTCAAGCGTGACGGACGAGTCGATGCTTGCCGCGTGTCGAGGCGAGGGCTCTTATCGGCTTCGTTGCGGCTTCGCACGACCGGCGCGGTCGTGCCGGGGTTGGGCTTCTTACCCAAGTGGCGTGCTGCGCCGATAGGACCGACATGATCCTGCGCGGCGCGATCATCGCGTCCCCCACCTCCGGAGGAGGTGGGCCACCCGACCGGTGCGACGTGAGCGGCGCGCCGTCGAACGATGCGATTGGACGGAACGGGACTACTTGGGAGCGTGAGGAACAATGAACAGCACGACATCCGTGGACAACGGCACGGCCACCGAACCGATCGGCGAGGCGGCTGATACGCCCATTTCGACTGAAGAGAGTGTCGCGATGGTGTCTGCGATGCTTCCCGCGGACGACATGGTCGCCCGGACGCTGGTCGAGAACCTCCATGAAGGTGTTTACTTCGTCGACACGGAGCGGCGGATTCAGTATTGGAACAAGGGAGCGGAGCGCATCTCCGGCTACAAGAGTGACGAGGTGGCCGGCAAGTGCTGCGGCGACGACATCCTCTGCCACATCGACAAAGAGGGCTACTCGCTCTGCCACGGCATGTGTCCGCTGGCCGCGACCATCAAGGACGGCATGCCTCGGTCGGCTGATGTTTTCTTGCATCACAAGGACGGGCACCGCGTGCCGGTCCGGGTATCGGTGGCGCAGTTGTGCGATGGCGAGGGGAAGGTGATCGGTGGGCTCGAAGCGTTTGAAGACCTGTCGGCGACCCCGGCTGCGTTGGAGGCGGTGCCGGAGGATCAGCGTGATGCGCTCATCTGTCCGCTGACCGGTGCGGCGAACCGGAAGTACTCGGAGACGGTGCTCCTTCAGAAGATGGAGGATTCGGCGCGGAACGAGACGTGCTTGGGTGTGTTGTTCGTTGAGGTCGACGGGTTCGAGGCGTTACAGGGTTCGCGCAAGGTGGCTGACATCATCTTGAAGATGGTCGGCAAGACGTTGGCGGGCAGCATGCGTTCCTGCGACTTCCTGGGTCGATGGAGCGATTCGGGGTTTCTGGCGATCCTGCCCGGTTTGGAGTCCGCGCTTCTGAACAACTCAGCCGACCAGATTCGTGTGCGTGTGCAGAAGTCCGCCCACAGCATCACGAAGGGGAAGATCGGCGTGACGGTGTCGATCGCCGTGCGGATGTGCAGGCCCACGGATACGGTGACGGTCATCGATGATCTCGCTACCGAGTCGATGGCCAAGGCGGGCAAGGATCGGCGCAACTGCGTCATGACGCTGGGTTAGCCGCGCAGGTCGGAACTGCTCGGCTTACGGGGCGACCGAGCACGGACAAGCGAGTACGCTTGTCCGTGGCACCCTGGCGGATGTACCCCCATGTGTTGTTCTGTTCACGGCGTTGCACGTGTGGTCTGGATTCCCGGCCAGCCTCAGCTATGGTCGCGTATGGCACAAGTTGGCGGGGCGGGATACGATACGCGACGTCATGAGCCGTGTCGTATTAATTCACTTCGACGAGACTGAATACGAAGAACATGCCCAACGCCTGAAGCGATCGAACTATGAAGTGGTCGGTCTTTCCGGTGAAGGTGCGGCCGGCTTGCGCGCGATCGGTGACGACCCGCCGGATGCCGTGGTGATTGACCTGAGCCGTTTGCCGTCTCAGGGGCGAGCGATCGGCACGGCGCTTCGTCAGCAGAAGGCTACGCGGCAGGTTCCGATCGTGTTCGTGGCCGGTGACACGGACAAGGTAGCCCGCGTTCGCAGGGAGCTGCCCGACGCCACGTACACGCAGTGGCGCAGTATCCGGGAGGCTCTGCGGCGGGCTATTGCCCGGCCGCCGCGCGAGCCGATCGTGCCGGGGACGATGGACGCCTACGCCGGCACGCCGCTGCCGAAGAAGCTAGGCATCAAGGCCGACACGGTGTTGACGCTGCTTGGTGCGCCGAAGGGGTTCGAGCGCACGCTCGGCGACCTTCGAAAGAGCCTTCGCATCAAGACGATCGCCGGCGGCCATGCGGACGTGGCGATGCTGTTCGTTACATCGGCGGCGGATTTGAATCGGCGACTTACGTCGGCTGCCCGGGCGGCTTCGATGGGAGGCAGGCTTTGGGTTGTCTGGCCGAAGAAGGCCTCCGGCGCGGCGAGCGACCTGTCTCAGGCGATCGTCCGGCAGGCCGGCCTGGACGCGGGGTTGGTTGACTTCAAGATTTGCGCCATCGACGAGACGTGGTCGGGCCTGTGTTTTGCGCGCAGGCGGGACACGGAGTAGCGAAGGTGAACGACCTGCCGCTGGGCCTTGCCTTCTTGTTGCAGGCTGGTGCCGTGCCGTCCACTTCAGACCCCCCTCAATCCCCCCTTGGCAGGGGGGGGGGAGCTGGCTCCGTTCTTGTGCCGCCCGCCGCCCTACGGGCAGCTTTGGCCGGGGCAATCGCACGGTGCGGGGAACGGGTAGGCGCCGCCCTGGAAGCCGCTCACCGCTTGGTTGATATCCGCGAAGCTGATGTCGCTGAAGTTCGGGATCTCGGGCGTTGCGGTTCCGCCTTGGAGATCGAGCCAAACTTTCGGTTCGGTCTGGATGCTCTGGAATCCTCGCACGGCGGCTGAGATGTCCTTGAAGTTGCGCACGCCGTCGGGTGGGGCACCGGTTGTGGCGCCGACAACATCGCCGAAGTCGCTTACCGTGGGCAGCATGAGCGGCGCGGTGTAGTTGGCCTCGTCGTTGATGTCGATCCCCTCGACGATGGACTGGACCGCGTAGGTGCTTCCCGGTGATGTTTCGCAGTCGCCGATGTGCAGGGTCTCGCTTACCCAGGGCTGGCCGAGGTTGTCGACGCTCCAGTCGCGGTAGTAGGGGCTGGTCTCGATTCGAGCGAGTAGTTGAGGCGTTGTCTCCGGTCCGGCGATGGACAATTCGATCGGTTCGCCGACCCAGCCAAGCACGAAGGTCTGTTCACCTGAGTCGAAGAGGCTGACTCGGCGGGCGGTGAGCAGGCCGTCGTTCGCCGGGTTCGGGTCGATCGAGATGTAGCGGTTCTTGAGTACGTAGCATTTGCCTTGGGCGCACACGGCGCCTGGCGATCCGCATTGTTCGTCGGTGGTGCAAGCCATGCCGAGGCGGTCTTCGCCGCTTGGTGCCCAGACATCGCATTCGTCGGGGACGGCGTTCGCGTTGTTGTCGGTGGCGGTGCCCTCGAGGATGTCGCAACTGTCGGCTGTGCCGTTTGAGTTGCAGTCGCGCTCGCACTCGTCGGGGTAGCCTTCTGACGCGCAGTCCTGGCTGGTTCCGGCTGCGATGTCCTCGTGATCGGGAATGCCGTTGTCGTTACAGTCCTGGAACTCGTATGCGCCCATGTCGACGACGGGCGGGGTGCCGGTCCCGGTATCGGGCGTCCGCACGTCATCGACGAAGCGGAGCCATCCGTCGAGGTCGAGCGGGATCGGTTCGGTGGTGTTGCCGTCGCCGTCGAGGTCGGCGGCGTCGGCCGGCACATCCGCCTTGTCGCCGGCGTCAATGCAAGACGAGTCGGAGGAAAGGCGCACGTCGCCGTAGTCATCATCTTCGGTGCCCCATTGCCCGTCGGGTCCGGGGTCCGGGTTGCGGATCAGCGAAGGGGCTTCCGAGATGTTGCCGTCTGTGCCGGTGGGGTCCGGGAGGCCTGAGTAGTCGTACTCGGTGTTGCCGAAGACGCAGTTAGCACGTAGTGCCGGGTTTGCGTCGTCGTAGCCGTAGACCCCGGATGAGTTGAACGCGATGATCGTGTTCGTGATCGTGGGCGAGCCCAGGTCCGACACGTACAGCCCTCCGCCGAATCCGCCGGCGGTGTTGCCGATGACCGTGTTGTTTGCGATCGTGGAGGCGCCTGTCGCAGACAGCCCGCCGGCGTGGTACTCGATCGCACTGTTGCCGACGATCAGGTTGTTTGCGACTATCGCCGAGGCGCTCTCCATCGCGCGCACCCTCATACCGCCGCCGAAATGGCCGGCTGTGTTGCCGGTGATCGTGTTGCCCACGACCGTCGGCGAGGCGCTTCCGTCTACGGCGATTTCCACGCCACCGCTGAGTTCGTAGCTGTTATTGCCCGAAATCACGTTGCCTACGACGATCGGCGAGGAGTTTCCTTCGATGTTCAATCCGGCGCCGGGCCAGCCGCCCCGCATCCTGTGGCCGATGCCCCTCGGCGAGGCATCTTCCCCCCTGGCTGATTCGCCGCCGCCAGGGCCGGTGCTGTTGTTCGTGATGGTGTTGTTTCTGATCGTCGGGGAGGAGTCCCAAACGAAGATCCCGCCGCCGCCGCCTTGGCCGGTGGTGTTCCCACTGATCGTATTACCTTCGATGATTAGCGAGGATTCCCAATAGATGGCTAGCCCGCCGCCGGCTCCTACGCCGACGTTGTCTGTAATCGTGTTGTTGTTGATCGTTCCGGAGGATCCGCTGAGCCAGATGCCACTGCCGGCCGTGCCGCTGTTACCCTGAATCACGTTATTCGTGATGATCACCGATGAGTTGGACACCTTCAGTCCGCCGCCAAACGTGCTGCCGGCATTGTCTGTGATCGTGTTGTTGTCGAGCGTGGGCGACGACTCGACGATATTCATGCCGCCGCCACCGGAGTAGGAGCCTGCGTGGTTACCTGTGATCGTGTTGCCCACGATCGTTGGCGATGAGTTGATCAGGTATAGCCCGGCGCCGCCACCCTGCCAGCCGGTGTTGCCGACGACCGTGTTGGATGTGAATGCCGGTGACGAGTTGGATAGATACAGCCCGCCGCCGTGGGTGGCGACGTTGGCCGTGACGGTGTTGTTTGCGATCGTCGGCGAGGAGCCGTCAAGATGGATCCCGCCGCCGTGTGTGAAGATGTCCGATACCGTGCCGGTGCCATTCTGGATCGTGAAGCCGTCGATACGGGTGGCTTCGGTCGCTCCGGTGGGGCCGGTGAC
>JAJDDX010000075.1 GCA_029260055.1 Phycisphaerae bacterium | reverse complement strand
TACGCGCGATGTTGGGTGCGGTCATCAGTTGCGCCAGCGTTTGCAGGCGTTCGTCGGTCTTCGCATCGCAAGTGGCGCGACATGCCCGACGCCCGCCGCTGGCAAGCCCACATGAGCCTGGAGAACTGAACGGCCGGGCGCCGTGATCGAAGGGAACGGGAAGTAGGAGGACGGGAGCACAGAAATGTCCACACGACTCGACGTACATTTTTCGAGCCGAACGCCGGAGTGGTCAACACCCAACGACCTATTCGCCGAGCTCAACGAGATTTTTCATTTTGATCTCGACGCGTGTGCCAGCCCGGCGAACGCCAAGTGCGCCCGTTACTTCACGAAGGAACAGGACGCCTTGTGTCGAACCTGGCGCGGAACCGTGTGGATGAACCCGCCGTACGGCCGTGAGATTGTCGCCTTCATGCGAAAGGCCTACGAAGAGTCGCTCGCCGGGGCAACCGTGGTCTGCCTCGTACCGAGCCGGACGGATACTGGCTGGTGGCACCGTTACGCCAAACGTGGGCAGGCCATCTTCCTGCGCGGTCGCCTCAAGTTCGGTGGGGCAAGCACATCGGCGCCGTTTCCATCGGCAATTGTCATCTTCTGGGGCGGCAGACTCGGCCAGGCCACTCGTCAGGAACTCCAACCATGAGCCAGCAGGCAAAGCCCAGTCCTCGCTTCGAGGCGACCCGCTTGGAGCCATGATGAACGACGCGAGGAACACATGGATACGCAAACGCTTCAATGCATGAGTAATCAGAGAGCCACGCAACGTTTCAGGACCAGTAATGGGAACAGGCCCACTTAGACAAGTAGCAGGCACGGACACGGGACCCGCGAATGGAATCCTGTCCCACTCGCGACCCGTGCTTCCCGGCGCCCCACCTCAGCCCTGCCCGGAGCTACTTACAGAAGATGAGGCGATTCGCTATCTGCGTCTGGACACGATCACTGGTCTCAAGAATCCGAGCGAGACATTGGCCCGGTACCGCGCTCAGGGTATGCTGAGAGGAACGCAGGTGTCCAAGCGGGTTTTCTACCGCCGCGTGGAGCTTGATCGGTTCTTGGAGCGCGTGACAGCCGAGAACCCCCGATAGGGACGGAGGAATCGTGAACTCAAGCGTCACAATTACAACGCACAAGGTACGCAGCCCCAGCGGCAAACGTTACGTGTACCACCAACTCCGGTGGTTCGGTCCTGACGGGACACGCTATAGTGAGAACATTGGCCGCACCGACAAGGTATCGAAGCGACAAGCGGAGAAGCTGCGTCAAGCCAAGGAGCTGCAACTCCGCACCACGCCAGGCCTTAGAAGCCCGGGCCGAATCCCTGACCTCGACAGGTTTCTCGAAATGTACATCGAATCGAGACGACCCGAACTCGCCGTCGGAACCATCGAGCTTCATCAGCAGACCGCCCGCTATCTGAGAGCGTACTTCGGAGAATCGCGCCGCCTGGATCGGATCACGCGATACGATGCTCGCGAATTCAAGACGACACTCAGCAAGGGCGAACTCAACCACGTCAACGAGCGAAAGCATGCGTCGCTGAGTCCACAGACGGTGGACCAACACATCCGCAACGCGCGAACCATGTTCAACCGGGCGCTTGACGATGACCTCATCCAGCACAACCCATTCGACCGCCTGAGCGGCGGCCTGCCGCAGCCCAAGAAGGATTGGCACTACGTGAGCCTGGAGGACTTAACCGAACTCCTCGAGGCCTGCCCAAATCAGGGATGGCGAACGTTGTTGGGTCTGTGTCGCTTGGCCGGGTTGCGGCAAGGCGAGGCGCTGGGGCTTCGATGGGACGACGTCGACTGGGACAACAGCAGATTGACCATCTGGGCGAGCAAGACCAAACGACGTCGTGTCGTTCCGGTCGCTCCCGAACTCCTTCCGATCCTACGCGACGCCTTCGAGCACGCTTCCGAGGGCGAGCCCATGGTGATCACCGACGTCGCGCATCCGAACGTCTGGCGTGACTTCCAGGTCATCCGCAAGCGAGCGGGAATCGAACCGTACGCGAAGTGGTGCCACACGTTCCGCAAGAATCGGGAGAGCGATTGGATTGCCGCCGGCTTCCCGCTTCATGTTGTCGTCGAGTGGATGGGTCACTCGGATGAGGTAGCCAGGCAGCACTACCTCCGTGTGGATGAGAGCAACCTCACTGCAGCAACTCACAGCCGAATCGATCACGAAGTGACGCAAAAAGTGACGCAAATCGCCGAAATGGAGCCGATTTCGTCGGACGACGAAGAGCCGCAAGTCCTTAGATTTGAAGACTTTACGTCAAAAGCGGGCGAGCGGATTCGAACCGCCGACGTCCAGCTTGGGAAGCTGGCATTCTACCACTGAATTACGCCCGCAAAGGCAAGAATCGCCCTTTCCACCGCAGTATCGCAGGTTCCACCCATCGGTCAAGACGCGTTCGATCCGTTTCGTGACGTTTCGATACCCTATATATACGCTTCGTGACACTTCGTTACCGCCAAAGCGCCAGGTTTGCGCCAGATTTCTTCGGGTTGATCCAAGCCCGGCCATGAGCCAAGTATCTGGCCGAGTTCTTCAACGCCAACGAGCGATGAGAGGCATCCCCAGCATCGGCGGGCAGGTCGGCGACAGGCCCCTGCGAGAGGCGGCCGTTGTCCCGTTCGTGCGCGTCGTGGCGTGGAATCACCGTCCGACGTTCAGAGGGATTCTATGGCGGCGGCGAAACGTCGTTTGATTTCTTCTGAAATCTCGCAGTACGAGATGCAAGTCACTTTCTATCGGTGGAAAGATGAACGACTACGGCAAGGAATTCTCGACCATTGGGGCGGTCTCCGAAACCCACTCACGGCCATCCTGTCGTCATCGGCCTTTGGCGACTGATGACTAGAATGTCGTTGTGTGATGTTTCGGGTCACGTATTCAGAATGTTACTAGGATCACTGCCAAGGTCCATTCTTTGTAACACTGACAAAGGACCTCCCATCATAGCGAAAGAGCCCCAAATAGCCACCAAACCAAAGCCGCCCGTCTCTATCTTCATAGATGCACTGTATAGCACTACTGACAAGACCATCCTCTTTATGGAAATTCTCAAAGGACTTCCCGTCGTAACGGTACACGCCAAAACCTTCAGCGGGGAACCAGATGTTTCCCGCAGTATCTTCATAAATACTCCAAACTTCATTGCCGCTAATGACTTCGTTGTCAGTGAAATGGGTAAACGAGCTTCCATCGTAGCGGCTTACACCTTTGTGATGTGTCGCGAACCAGAGATTCCCGCCCTTATCCTCTAGAATACAATTCACAAAATTGTTGATAAGTCCATCTTTCTCGGAGATGTTGGTCAGTGTTTTTCCGTCGTAGCGATATGCGCCCCCATTAGTGGCGAACCAAATATTGCCAGCACGATCTTCCATGATGTTTCCAACTCGTCTTGAGCTTGTGACACCCTTTGTAGGATCTCGTACAGCCTCAGGAACCGCAAACTGGGTAAAGGATGTTCCATCATAGCGAAAGACGCCACCAAGAGTGCCGACCCAAATGTTTCCGGTTCGATCTTCCAAGATACTCCAAGCATATGTATCCCGCAGACCTTCATTCTCGCGGAAATTGGTAAATGACTCGCCGTCGTACTTGGATACGCCGCCATTTGTGGAGAACCAGATATTCCCATCTTTGTCTTCTATTATACCCGTTACCTGATGTCCACTTAGCCCTTCTCTTGTAGACAAATAGGTGAGTGATTTTCCATCGTAACGACACACGCCTTTTCCATTAGTACCGAACCAGAGGTTTCCGTTCTTGTCTTGAAGAATCCTACGCACAAACTCGCTTATCCGTAAGTCAATGTCGGGCTCAGTATATGGCGGTTCTAAAACTGGGGGCCCTGCCCATGCGTTAGTATGTCGGCTTCCTTGTGGCATTGTCTCGTTCGGAATTGCCTTTGCTGCAACAAGGTGGTTTTCGTGGAACTTCGATTTACCTTGACGATTGCAGGAAGTCGTAAACATCAATAAGAAAACCAGGAGGCAGGTTTGTCTAGATAACTGGCTCGGCGCAATGAACGAAGTGGCTCGCGTGTCCACTGAAACTAATCCGCGTAGTCCTTGCTGACTTCGCCGCCAGTTGGTCGACAATCTGTACATACTCAACTCCCTTCACCAACTGCGCTCAATTCAAGAAACATGGCCGATGAACTGACCTCGTTTGAACGCCTCCGACGGACCGAGACAGTCGTGGAAAGCCGCGTTTGAGTCAAACGGACCTGGGCGGATGTTACGGCAGCGGTACTCATAGGTTTGGGTACGGGCTGTCTACGTCGCCAAGCGGAGTGGCGGATAGAGCGTCGTCAGGTGCCATGATCGTGGCAGCGAACACGTGACTTCTCTCACTCAAAAGGCCAGGTTTGCGCCAGGCCAGAATCGCTAAGCATTCACAGGGAAAGGAGTTACGGAAGGTGGCCTGAGCCGCTGGCATTCTACCACTGAATTACGTCCGCAAAGGCGAGAATCGCCGTTTCCAAACCATTATCGCAGGTTGCGTGGCCGGGGCAAGCAACCGCGTCCGGCGGTTAACGCCGTCTTCGGCTCGTCAAGGCGGTCAGGTACGCTCGAATTGAGCGACTCGGTCAGCCGTGAATCCCACACACGCGACTCGCACGGCATCGTGAACTCGTAGTACAACGACCCGTTGCCAGGCCGGTTGGTGCCCGCGCAGGCCACGACTCAATGGCGGCTTACATGCGCCAGCCACGGCGTCACCATCGCGCTTAGCAACTTGTCTGTAAACATCTCGCGCGTGACCTGCCGGGCGGCGGCTGACGTGGTGACCGCGGACAGCTTGCGAAGGTAAGTTCGGAGATGCTCACGTCCGTCCCCGTCGTTGATCAGGTAACTCGCCAGCGTATAGCTCTGAGCGTAGCAGAGCATCTTGTGCGAACAACGGAGTCCCGCGACCGGCGCTTGATTGTAGAACGCAGCTTGAGACGATTCCATCAATTCACGAAGCGGGACGAGCTTGCTGCCGCTCGCGGCATTTCGAACGAGCGCGAAGAACGCTGACTCCGGACGGTTGAACACCAGACCGTTGGGTCCCGGCCTGGCGGTCCCGTAGTACGTCGCCACGCCCTCGTTAAGCCAGATGGGGATGGCGCGGACGTACCGGTGGGCGAACTGATGGAACGCTTCATGGAACAGCGTTCCGTACGTGTCTTCGCGATCCCCCGTATCGCGGATGATCAACAGATTCACCGAGGCTACGAATATACCCGTCGTGTGCTCCATACCCCCTTGAAAATACGCCTCGGTGAACTCCGTATACTCGTCGGCTGTCGCCAAGACGACGACGTTGAATCGCGCAACCGCGTCTTTGTCGGAGCCCGCATCCTGCTTTTCGAGAAGCTCGCTGAACCCCGTAGCATACTCCCGGTAGACGTATTCGAGGGCTTCACCATAGTGCTGCAACTTCGCGTCGGCGGCTGTACCGGCAAGAGCGTAGTGCTCGGTGGTGTACCGCACGTTGAGGTTCTTCAAATCGCTTCGAAGATCTCGCTGCGAACCACCGGCTGCGGTGGCGGTCATGGCCAGGCACGCGGCGAGCGCCAAAGATCGATTCATCGAACAGCCTCCGCTATGCACGGTGTTTTCCTGGACGCCCTTGGCATTGTGAACGCATCGCCATTCTCGTCGTGAGCCACGCACCCGGGTTCACAGTATCGGCGCCCGCGCGAGCGTCAAGGTATCGGGAGGGCACCCATTGATCCGGCTGTCGGTGACGGAGCGCCGTGCTCCCCATTCGACTCATCAGCAGACCACGGGGCCGGTTTGGCCGGACTGACAGGATCTGTCGGCACAGGCGCGAGGGCGAACACTGTCGGGTGTCGCGATGTGCCGTTCGTGTTGGCGGTAGAGCGTGAGAAGGTCGGCCGTAAAGCGCTCGAGGCTAAACCGTGCCGTCGCGAGGTCGAACGCGGCTTTCGACATCGCGGATCGGCCTGGAGCATCGGCGATCGCTCGAGTCATGGCGTTCGCCAGTAGGTCCGGGCGATGGGCGGGCACGAGGAGGCCCTCGTGACCGTCCGTGATCACTTCAGGCACCGCGCCGACGCGCGTGGCGACGATGGGCAAACCAAAGGCGAGCGCTTCGAGCAGCGAGATCGGCATGCCTTCGTGATGGCTGGGCTGGATATAGACATCCGTGGCTCGTAGCAGGTCGTCTTTCGCTTTGCCTCGCACCGGGCCGATGTAAGTCACTATCCCGGTCAGGCCGCGGTTGGCGATCTTGCTTGCGAGCACGCTCTCATCACCGGCTGATCCCGACGGTCCGGCGAGTGTGACCTTGAACTGATGCCCCGCCTTGTGGACGACGGCGGCTGCGTCAAGCAGATCGTCGATCCCCTTCCAGTCGTCCATGCGGGCGAGAAGAAGGAACCGGCACGCTTTGATCGCACGTTCGCCGCTCAGCGCTGTGGCTCGCGCTACTCCCCTCCTTCCCCCCTTGGCAATGGGTGACGTTGCGGGACCGACATCACAAGATGGTCGCGAGGCCGCGCGGGCTGAAGCCCGCGGCTCAGGCATGGGGATCGCGACCGCGTTTTCGATCACGGCGATCTTCGCACCGGGTGCCATAGCCGAGAGCTTGGTCTTCCAAGCGTCGGACAGCGCGACGACGCCGCCGGCAGCGCTTAGCGTCTTCGATACCATGTACTTTCCCATGGCGCCGATCCGATCGTAGAAGGCGTCAAACGATGCCCCGTGGATGTGGAGGATCGTGCGGCACCCGGCCTGTTTCGCGATGAGCAAATCCACCGCCGACCGGAAGAACGACATACCGCTGCACGTGTGAATGTGGACGATCCGCACGTTTCGTTCATCGATCGTCTGTTTGAGGCGGCGGACCTGCGTGATGTGGCGCACCAGTCGCGAATGGCACGGCTCATGATCGTCCGATGACAGGGTGACGGGGAGCAGATCGACGCGGAATCTACTCGGCCAATCGAGGCTGAGCATCTGCTCGATCACGCTGGCCATGCCGCCCATCTCGGACGGCGCGGGCCCGATCAACAGAACCTGTGTTTGGCTTTCGGCGTCGGACACAGCTACCTCGCGAGCGGGCACGTCTTCCTGCGTAACGCTCTGCATCCGCGCGCGGCAACTTCGCTGCCGCAGGCGCGCATCACACCCATACGTGTCAATCGGTTTACCGGACGTTGTGCTTTAGGTATGCGCTGGTCCGCCTCTTGCCGC
Source organism: Phycisphaerae bacterium (assembly GCA_029260055.1). GTDB lineage: Bacteria > Planctomycetota > Phycisphaerae > UBA1845 > UBA1845 > JADFOB01. Next base: position 9,123 of record JAJDDX010000075.1, on the reverse strand, counting down.
CGCCAAGCGTGCGGCGGCAAGAGGCGTCCAACGTGCTTGATGGGAGCCCTAGGCCCGCTTCTTCTTGGCGGTGCGCTTGGCCGGCGGCTTGGCCGCGGCTTTGGCTGCTGCCTTGGCGTCGGCCTTGGCCGCCGACTCCGACTCACCGGCTTCACTCTTCTCCGGAGCCGGGCGACGTTTCTCAATCACCGCGGCGCGGATTTCGTCGAACACATCCCGATTGTCGCGCAGGAACTGCTTGGCGTTTTCCCGGCCCTGACCGAGCCGGATCGACTTGTAGTTGAACCACGCACCGCTCTTGCTGGCGATGTCGTCGGCCACGGCAAGATCGATCAGGTCGCCCTCTTCGCTGATTCCGCTGTCGAACATGATGTCGAACTCGGCCTCACGGAAGGGCGCGGCCACCTTGTTCTTGACGACTTTGGCACGGACCCGGTTGCCAACTACGACGTCGCCTTCCTTGATCGAGCCGATCCGGCGTATGTCCAATCGAGCGGAGGAATAGAACTTCAAGGCCCTTCCGCCCGGCGTCGTTTCGGGGTTACCGAACATGACGCCGATCTTCATGCGAATCTGGTTGATGAAGATCACGATGGTGTTGCTCTTGCCGATGGCGCCTGTCAGCTTTCGCAGTGCCTGGCTCATCAGCCGGGCCTGCGTAGCCACGTGCGTGTCACCGATATCGCCCTCGATTTCGGCGCGAGGGATCAGGGCCGCGACCGAGTCAACGACAATGACGTCCACCGAAGCGCTGCGCACGAGCATCTCCGTGATCGACAAGGCCTCTTCCCCGGATTCGGGCTGAGAGACTAAAAGATGCTCGAGATCGACACCGCACTTTTTCGCCCATGTCGGGTTCAGTGCGTGCTCCGCATCGACGACGGCCGCCACACCGCCGGCCTTCTGAGCCTGAGCCGCGACATGCAGCGCCAGCGTGGTCTTACCCGACGACTCGGGCCCGAACATCTCGATGACGCGGCCGCGCGGCAAGCCCTTGCCGCCAAGCGCCAAATCGAGCGAAAGAGCGCCGGTTGCAATCCCCTCAACATCGGCGTCCATCCGATCCATCTGCATGATGGCGCCTTTGCCGTAGGCCTTTTCGATCTGCTGTAACGCGCGATCGAGAGCGGCCTCGCGCTTTTGCGTTTGCTCGTCGTTCATGATGACTCTCATGGTAACTCCCTGCTACATGCCGAGCCACAGGCTCTAGCTGCCGAGCTTCGCCCGACTGACCGCGGAATAGGTCGGCCCCTTAGGGGAAAGCACCGACGACATCAATGTAATCGACTCGACCTGTTGATCGAGATCATCAAGCGGCTGCACGACGACCGTGTCACGCAGCTTCCCGCCGGATCGGTCGTCCCGCACGCGCCCCAGCGTCATGTGAGCCGAGAACGGACGCGGTTCTCGTTCGAATCCGACCGTCTCTAACTCGCGATTGACCGCCTCCGCGCACTGCGCAAGGCAACCGGTATCCTCTTTCACGCCGGCCCACACCGTACGCACCGCTCCGCGTGGCGGAAAACAGCCACACCCGCCGACGGTCATTGCAAACGGTTCAGCCGCACGAGCGGCGGCAACGATCGCTTCGCTGACCGCGGGGACACGATCGTCCGCCACATCGCCGAGGAAGCGAACGGTCAGGTGCATCAAGCTCGGATGGACCCAACGCACGGCGTCCGATCGCCGCCGAAGTTGTTCCTGTGCCTTCTCCAACGCCCGGCGAACAGGGTGATCCAACTCGATGGCCACAAATAGCCTCATGCCTGTCAACACCTCGTTGCCGGCCGGCCTCTGCCGAGTCGACACGTCCGGGTCCGCACTGGCGGACAAGCCGCCAGTGGCACCCCGAGTCCGGGCCTAGTCGAACCGCATCATGTTCAAGAAGCCGTCCACACGCTGGTCAATCTGCGTCCTGGTCAGGCCGCGGACCGCGCCGAGCGAGAAATCCTCGATCGTGAATGAAGCGGCCACGGTGCCGCGCACCATCGCTCGCTTGAGCGTCTCGGGATCGTCATTGCCTTGGGCACAGATATAGCCGACCACCCCGCCGGCGAAGCTGTCGCCCGCGCCGGTCGGGTCCACGACCTTCTTCGTGGGATAGGCCGGGATCGCCACCGGGCCGGCTGAGGTCACGAGGAGCGCCCCGTGCTCGCCCTTCTTGATGATGACGAACTTGGGCCCCAACTCGAGCACCGCCTCGCCCGCTTCGATCAGGTTCACCTTGCCGGTCAGGTCCCGCGACTCGGCATCGTTGATGATCACACCGGTCACCGCACCGAGCGTCTTGATCAGCGCATCACGCTCGTTGTCGATCCACAGGTTCATCGTATCGCACACGACGGTCTTCGGTGCACTGACCTGCGACAACAGCTCTCGCTGCAAGGCAGGATGCGTGTTGGCCAGGAAGACCACGCTGCTGTCGGCGAAGGCAGCAGGCACCTTGGGCCCGGCCTCCGCGAGCACGTTGAGATCGACGTTGACCGTGGTGGCCTCGTTCATGTCGCCGTCGTAGCGGCCTGTCCAGCGGAAGGTCTTGCTGCCGGCCCGGACCTCTAGCCCTGCCAGATCGATATCACGGCTTTCGAGCACGCCGCGAAACTCGGCTGGGAAGTCCTCGCCGACCACGCCGACGAGCCTGACCGGCGCGTAGTGCGATGCCGCGAAGGCGAAGTAGACCGCCGACCCGCCGAGCACGCTTTCGACCTGCCCGTGCGGCGACTCAACCGTGTCGATTCCGATGCTGCCTGTAACCAGTAAAGACAAACCGCGCCTCCCATGCGATCGCCGCACCGCAGCGATGACGATACCCCATCATCGGTCGGACGACAAGTAAAATGTTAGACAAATGTTAGGGTACGCGGTTTCGGCCCTTTATCCCACTCACGAGGGAGAAAAGGGCGATCTCGGGCGCGAAAGCGCGTACCTAACGCGGTTGGATCATACCGCGCGAGGGGCGGAAGACCAGCGTGGCCGTAGTCAGCACGAGCAGCGCCATGCAGGCCACACCCCAGGAGGAGGCCGCCGGGATCGGGATGCACACCGGGTCCGGCACGTGCCACACCGTGCCGTAGTAGGGGTTGCAGGTGTCGATCGTGCAGGGATCGCCGTCATCGATCTCGATCAATACCCCGGTCGACGGATTGCAGCACATTCCTTCCGGCGTGTTGTCCGTGCTGCGACACATGATGGTCTCGCATCCGTTCGGCAATACGTACGGACCGCAGATATCCTGAGTACACGCGTTCCCGTCGTCACAGTCCATGTTGTAATGGCAGGTAGGACAGGCGTCATCGATGCCATCGTTCCCGCAGTTGTCTACGTCGCAACAGACCGCTCCAGGCGAGAACAGGCCCGTCAGGGCGCCGCATTCAGGAGCTGTCACGCCATCCGCACAGTGCAGCCCGCCCGGTACGAAACAACAGCTTCCCGTCGTAACCGTGATCGTGCCCGGGATGACCGCGGGCCAGATGTCCGTGGTTTCGTACAGAGTCATGAAGGTCGACAAAGCATCGGGATCGAGCCCCACGGTGAACGTGCCCTTGGCATCGGACGGCACGTCCAACGCGAACGTGGCGCCGTAGTATGCGGGACCGCCGCCGTCTGTGTTGCCGGACCCCAGTGGGAGATACGCCATGGCGCCGCACCGGATCTTTCCGGGCGAACCATCCCCGCACATCGTGTTGATGTCACACACTTCGATCGCTGTTACATCGCCAAAGACGCGGTCGGGCCTGGTCCCGTCGACGACTTGGCAAAAGTCCCCGGGGGCTGCGTCCTCACAGTAGAGCAGGATCGGGGCCAAGACGCCTTGCGCCCCCGAGTCGAACTGCGAGCAGTCGAGCGAGGCTTGGTAGCTCGTCAGCAGCTCGCCCGCGCCCCAGCCGGACACGAACAACTCGAACTCGACGGATTGCCCGCCGCTTGCCAGCGTAATGTCATTGACGCCGGGCCCGAGTTCCCAATCGATCCCCTCGGTTCCGCTCGCTCGCGTGGGCCGCAGTTCCATCGTGCCCTGCGCGAGGCTGCCGGTCGAGTACACCGCCGCGGCGATCGCCACGGCGCTTGCTGCTTTGACGGTCACGAATCTCGGTGACAAGTCAATCCCCCCAGGCTTGGTTGGCGCTCGCGACGCCCTGCGCTAGCGCGGGACGCCCGAGCCGGCATGTTCGAATCTCCCGTCGAGTGCGGCCACCCGCCACGTTCTTGGTCCGTCGCGGCACTCCCTACGGGCACGCCTGATCCGAGCAGTCGCACGGAGCCGCGTAGGAATAGCTCCCCCCCTGGAAGCCGGCGACCGCGGCACTGATGTCGAGGAAGTTAATACCGCCGTATTGCGGCACCTCCGGGGCAGCCGAGCCGCCAACCAGGTCGAGCCATGCCCTCGGCACGGTCTGTACGTGCTGGAAGCCGCGCACCGTAGCCGAGATGTCATGGAAACTGCGGTTCCCATCGGGTGGCGTGCGCGTGGCACCGCCGGTCACGTCGCCGTAATAAGACACCGTCGAAAGCGCGAGACCTTCGGAGTAGCACGCCGCATCGCCGAAGTTGGCAAGGATCTCGATCGCCTCGATGAGATACGTGTGGCCGGGCGAGGTCTCGCAGTCGCCCACGTGAACCGTGTCCAACAACGTCCAGTCGGTGTAGTAGGGAGCCAGTTCGATGCGCGACGTGAGCTGTGGGCTCGGCTCGGGGCCGGGCACAGGCGTAGAGACGGGTTCGCCTACCCAGCCGAGGATCTGTGTTTGGCCGCCGCCCAGGTCGAGGCTGATTAGCCGCGCCGTGCTCATGCCGGCGTTGGCGGGATTCGGGTCGATCGAGATGTACCGGTTCGTCCGCACGTAGCAGACACCGGGCCCGGCCTCACCCGCGGGCGGATCGATGCAGTTCACTTCGCTGTCGGCGTTCAGGCCGGCCAGGCAATCCGCCTGCGTCGTGCAGGGTCGCGCCGTGTCGGTCTCCGTGTCGGTGATGCCGAATCGGGCGTCGGGCGCCGGGCGGCCGGGCACGGTACACGGGCCGCCGGGGTCGAGCACCGTGATCAAGCCGGGGATCGCATCCGACGGCAAGACCCACTCATTATCCAGCGTCACGTACGTCGCAGTCACATCGGGATCGAGGCCGAACGTGAACGTGCCGAGGGCGTCGCCCGACACGTCCGTGGCAAACGTTCCGGCGTAGTATGGCACACCGGGATCGACCGGCAGTACGCTGTAGAATTCGTCTACAGAGCCATTACAGCGGACCTTGCCCGGCGAACCGTCCGGGCAGTTGTGCTCGAAGTCGCACCAACCGTGCCAGTCATCGCCGGGGAGGCCGTCCGGGCGGCCGTAGAGCCCCTGACAGAAGTCCTCCGGAGGGCAGGCACCCCCTTGGCCGTCGCCGTCGCAGTCATAACAATTCACCAGGATCGGAGATAACGAACCCTGCGCACCCGATGAGAACAACGAGCAGTCCAACTCCGCCCCGAAGGCACGCGGTCGCACGTCGGTCCAGCCCGAGATGAACAACTCGAACTCGACGGCCTGGTCGCCAGAGACCAGCGTGATCTCGTTAGACCCGGGGCCGAGCACCCAATCCACGCCGTACACGCCGCTGGCGCGCGTGGGCACCAGCTCGAACGAGGGGCGCGGCATCGCGATCAGACCGGGAATCGTGACGGGGCTGAGACTCGTCCGTTCGGCCAGGCCCATATAGGTGGTGCTCGGGTCGGACTCGAGGTCAAACGTGAAACGACCTCTGGCATCCGACGGCACGTCGACCGCAACAGTGGCGCCGTAGTACGTCCCTTGATCGTCCACCCGAGGAGAGAGCGTGTGCGAGCCGCACTGGATACGACCCGGCGAGCCGTCCGGGCAAGTGGCGGATATGTCGCACCACCACGAATCGGCCTGTGCACCGAACACGTGGTCCGGTCGCGTCACATCGACACCCTGGCAGAACTCGCCCGGCGCTGCGTCAGCGCAGTCCAGCAAAACAGGAGCCAGCGTCCCCCGTGCGCCCGACGAGAAGAGCGAACAATCCAGACCACCCTCGTACGATGCCAGGGGCTCGTCACCCCAGTCCATAATCATCATCTCGAACTCGACGGATTGCCCGCCGGATGCCAGGCTGATCTCATTGCGCTTCGGTCCGAACCGCCAGTCGACGCCCTCCACGCCGCTGGCGCGCGTCGGTACCATCTTGAAACGCGGGTAAGGCAGGACCGTGATCAAGCCTGGGATCGTGTCAGGCGACGAATTCGTGTAGTCTTCCAGCGTGATGTAGGTCGAATCGGGATCGGGATCGATCCCGAAGCTGAAAGTGCCTGCGGCGTCGGCCGAGACATCGGTCACAAACGTCGCTGCGAAATAGGTGCCGCCGTCATCAAGCCTGGAACCGAACAACAGCGTGGAACCGATGCGGATCTTGCCCGGCGACCCATCAGCGCAGTTCGTCCAGATGTCGGGACTCGGTCCCAGGTGAGGGAGGTCGTAAAACACGAAATCCGGGCGAGTCATATCACCACCCTGACAGAAGGCGTCAGCGGCCGACGTGCACCTTTGCAGGATGGGTTCGAGCGTGCCCCGCGTGCCCGAATCGAACAACGAGCAATCGGCGCTCGCCACGTAAGTTGTCATGCCCAATGGGCCCCAACCGGAGACGTACATGTCGAACGCGACCGACTGCCCGCCGCGGGTCAGCGTGATCTCGTTAGGCCCGGGGCCGAGTTGCCAGTCGACACCTTCCACGCCGCTGGCACGGACGGGCACCAGTTCGAACAGGCCCGTTTGCGCCCGAGCAACGTGTGCACCAAACGGCATTCCGAACGCGAGAGCCACGACAGCCAATCGAGCGAAGTTGATGCGGGACATGGCGAATCCTCCGCGAAATGAGCTCGAACCGAAACCCATCGACGCACCGGGACGGCAATATACTCTACCCGAAATGACGGCTCAATGTCAGTCTTTCGGCAACCAAAGTGACCATCGAAAGAGGGTATACCCCCAGTTCAAGACTGTCGGCACGAGTCAGCAAATCCAAGCCTGCGTGATAGTTCCCGGCGCGCCGGTCGAGCACACAGCCGCGGCTAGCACCGCGACGCCTGATGCCTTGACGGTCACGAATCTCGGTGACAAGTCAATCCCTCCAAGTTTGGCGGCGCTCGCGACGCCCCGCGACACACGAGTCGCGGTCTTGGAACCCGGCGCCGGGAGCGTATGGCACCCCCGACCGGTTCTGTCGTCCTTTCCGGCGATCCCTACGGGCATTCCTGCCCCGGGCAGTCGCATGGAGACGCGTAGGGGTAGCTCGCGGATTGGAACCCGCTGACCGCGGCGTTTATGTCCGCGAAGCTGATGTCCAGCCAGTCAGGCACTTCCGGCGTGGCCGTGCCGCCGACGAGGTCGAGCCTCGCGTAGGGCTCGGTCGGCATCCCCTGGAAGGCGGCCACGACGGCCGAGATGTCCTTGAAATTGCGGACGCCGTCGGGCGGCGCCATGAGTTGGCTACCGATCACGTCGCCGAAGAGCTGAACGGTCGACAGGAATAATGCGTTCGAGTACTGGGCCGGATCGTTGATATCCGCCCCGGCCTCGATCGCGTCGATCAGGTAGGTCTGCCCGGGCGACGTTTCGCAGTCACCTACGTTCACGGGACCAGCCGTCGTCCAATCCATGTAGTACGGCGCGGGCTCGATCCGAGAAAGAGACAGCACGGGAGGAAGCTCGGGCTCGCCGACGTACGCTTCCGGTTCGCCCAGCCAGCCGAGGACGTGCGACTGCCCACCGCCAAGGTCGAGCCTGATGCGCATGGCCGCTTGCGACCCCATATCCAACATGTCGGCTACGAGAGCCACATATCGGTTAGACCGCACGTAGCAGGTGCCGCCTACGACCATCGGGCGGAAATGGCACTCCACCTCGCTGTCGGAGTTCAGGCCTACTCGGCAGTCGGCGTCGGTCTCACAGTCTTTCACGATGGAGCCGGTCTCCATGCTCCACGCGAAAAGGTCGTAAGCCTGCGGCGCTAGCGGACCGGAAGACACCACCGTAATCACGCCGGGAATCGTATCCGGACTGCGGCTGCCGCCGTCAGCGAGGCTGACGAAGGTATGGCGGATGTCGGGATCGAGCCCCACCGTGAATCTGCCTCGCGCGTCGGGCGAGACGTCAACCGAAAAGGTCGCCGCGTAGTAGACGCCGCCGTCGTCATGCACATCGTCGAACAGGGTCGTGCCGCCACAGCGGATCATTCCCGGCATGCCATCCGAGCAGTTCGAGTTGACGTCGCACAATGCGATCGCTTGGAGGCCATGGTGGACAAAGTCCTGGCGAGCCACGTCCACGCCCTGGCAGAACTCGCCGGGAGCGGCATCCACACACAACAGCCTGATCGGCGCGAAGAACCCCTGGTAGCCGGACGCAAAGAGCGAGCAATCCAGCGATGCCTGATAGGTCGACAGATCGGGCTCGCCCCACCCCGAAATGTACATGTCGAACTCGACGGACTGGCCGCCGTGCCACAGCGTGATCTCGCCAGGGCCCCCGACAAGATCCCAATCGACGCCCTCCACACCGCTGGCACGCGTGGGCACCAGTTCCAACAAGCCGACTTGCGCCCGAGCGACCTGTACACCAAACGGCATTCCGAATGCAAGAAGCACCACAGACAATCGAGCGAAGTTGATGCGAGACATGGTCAATCCTCCGCGAGTTGAGCCCGAACCTAAACTCATCGACGCACCGGGATGTACCTATACTCTACTCGAAGTGACGGTGCAGTGCCAGTTTTGCGGCGATCAAAACGAGGATCCCAAGACAAAGTATCCCAAAACTCAAAACCGTCGACACGCGTTGGCAAAGCCAAGTCTCCGTAATAGCTCCGATCGCACCGTGGAAACTGCCAGCCGTGCATTCTTCATTGTCGTCAATCTGGGCAAGTGGGCTGGTGACAACGTCGAGGTACCCCAGCGACGCCCCGCGACCGCCCAAGGCGTCGGCCGGACGCTGCAACTGGACAGGCAAGAACAAAGGCGGCGTATGGCGGTTTGCCATACGCCGCCCAGTGCTATCGCATCAGGAAGGAATCAACCTTCCATCTCCGACGGGTCCGCGCTAATCGCGCGACTCATCCGAGCTTAGT
>JAJDDX010000074.1 GCA_029260055.1 Phycisphaerae bacterium | reverse complement strand
CTGGTCGATACCGCGGCGGGACGAGCGGCGTGCCCGCTCCCCGTGAATGTCCTGCTTGACCCCCTTCGGTGCCAACAGCCCGAGCACGCCGGCCGGCTCGACGAGGAAGTACTCCTTGCCGTCGTCCACCCAACGCCCGGCGACATAGCTGACGCGCTTGGCGGCACGCGGATTCTTGACCCACCGCATATGCACGCTGAAAGGATCCTCGCGGAAGAGCACGTCGATGTGCTCCTCCGGGCCGAGCGTACCGTTCATTTTTTCGTGCTTGATGAAACGGCAGTGATAGTCGGTCGCGAACTCTTCATAGTGCGAACGGCAGCGGCGAAGGAAGGTGAGCGGGTCGGCGGCGGCCAGTTCTTCATCCGACACGTTAGCCGCCACGGCGGCGGAGGCTGTGCCCCAGCCGCTGCTGGCTTCCGTGGCGTGTCCGCCGGGCGGGACCGACGCCTCATGGCACTGCAGTCCGTAGAGGGTCAGGAAGCAGAGCCCGAAGACGGCGGGTCGCGGGTATCGGCCGAATGTGCTGCGTCGTGAAGCGCTCTGCGTCATAGTGGTGCGTGTGGAGCCTTCCGCCCCATCAAAACGGCCCAAAGCGCATCGGTGTGACCCCAGGTACGCGCCGGGCCCTACGTGACAGATATCGGACAAGTTGATCGTTTAACGCCAGCGGTCCTGCAGACCCGCGCCTATACCGCGCCACGCGAGAGTGCTACCTCGCGGACGGCGTCACGCATGTCCGTTCTGCCAGATCCCTTCTCCGGCGGCACATACTAGCCGGAATCGAGCCGCATGTCGCAGGAGCCGGCCCGCAAACCAGGGAATTCCACAAGAAAACCGTGAGCGGAAAGTCACACTGCTTCCGCGGCGAGTTCGCGGCGCCCTGGGCGTCAAAAGTACAACGAAACCAGAATGGAGATGCACACGCACGATCGCTATCGGCACATGGGACCTTTTCAGCGGCAGGCTGCAACCGGTGGCGGTCAGCCTCCGGCTGACCGCGGGATCGTCAGTCGGAAACGAGACCCTTCGTTCAACCGGGACGATACGGAAATACTGCCGCCGAAGACCTGAGCCAGGCCGTGGGCGATCGCCAGACCCAGCCCGACCGCCTCCCCCGGCTTGCCGAGAGGCTTGGCCTTCGTCGTCCAAAACGGCTCGAATACGCGTCCTTTCGCGGCCTCGTCCAGGCCGCGCCCGGTATCGGTGACTTCAATCGCGACCTCGTTGTCCTCCAGCGCGATCTCGATCCCGAGTGTGCCGCCATCGGGCATGGCTTCGATGGCGTTGCGGGTAATGTTGCGCAGGATCGTGGCGACCTGCGCACGCGCGACGGGAATCACAGGCAGCTTCGGGAGATCCACAGCCAGGACAATCGAACTGTCGACCAGCTCTCGCTCGAGGTCGTCGACGAGCGTCAACACGATCTCCGTCAGGTCGCTCAGGTCGTCCGCGTAGTGATCACCCTCGGCGAACACGAGCAGCCCGTTGACCAGCCGCGACGCCCGGAGCAGCGCTTGGCCCGTTTGCTTCAAGACGCGCGCCATGGTGTCCGGGTCGCCGCTTTCACCGGCGTAGTCCGCGCTGGTGATGATGCCGCCGAGAATGTTGTTGAAGTGGTGCGCGATGGCACCCGCCAACTCGCCCAGCGACGCCATCTTCCGGCTGTCATCGAGCTCTTGCTGCAGCTCGATTCGCTTCGTGATGTCGCGCACGCTGGCTGACACGCCGATCCGCTCACCCGTTTCAGCGGCGACCGGCGCGAACGTGGCAATCAACTCGCGATGAAAGCCGCGCGCATCGCGGTGACGGAACTCGAAGGGCAGCGTTTCCCCGGTCTCGAAAGCACGCCGCAGGAGGCGCCCCGCCAGATCGCGGGCCTCTTGCGGAAAGACCGAGTCGATCGGCGTCCCGGCCATCTGGTCGGCGGCGGCACCGAACATCCGCGAGGCAGCGTTGTTCCAGATGCGGATGTTCAGATCCTCATCGGTGGCGACGAGGGCAACACCCAGGTGTTCGCAGAGCAGACGGTAGAAGGTGTCCGTATCGATCGGTGCCATGTTAACGTGGATTAACTCGTGATCGCGGGTGCGTCGCGCCTTCGATGCGGTAGGGTCGCGGCGTAAGACAGAAGATCGACTCGTGGGTATAGCCCCCGCGCGTCGTCACGAAGAAACGTCCTCCCACGAGAAACTCGTTCGCCGCCTCTTCGCTCGGTCCGAGGATGAGGAATTCGCCGGGTTTGAGTGTGACGAGCACATTGAGGTCATCAAACAGATACCGCTGATAAGCCGGCACCTGGCTGATCGTATCCCCGCTCCGGTCCCATTTCAGCGTCCCGGGATCGTGCCTGATCTCGAACTGAAGCTGAAGATCGACACTCCCGCCGAGTTCGGGTCGCAGAGCGTAGTCGATGTTGATCAGCTTGTCTCCCTTCTGGAACGTCTTGCCGACCAATCGGCGGCTCCGATTGTAGCTGAACACCGATTCGGGCTCGTCGATCGACGCGAGCATGAAGGATACGGGCAGCCCAGGCTGAGTCACCAATTGGTCCTGTCGCGTGATCGCTTCCGCGGCATCCAGGATCGACTGCAAAGCGGGCCACGCGTCAGGCTGGGCGGCGCCCAGGCGGAGCCCGTTGCGGCGAAGCCGTGCCACGCAGTCCGTGCCCAAGCGTAACTCATCCACGTGGTTCCAGACCTTGCGCGAGTGGCGGATACCGGTCACGGGCATGTCTATCCGGACCACGTCAAACGCGAGATGGACGACCTGCGTGTTCGCCACGCCTCGCGTATGTGCCGGTGAGGCTGCTGGGCTCGCCGTCGGCGATCCGTCGACCATGGCGCCATCAGTCGGTTCATGAGGAGAGCGGGGCGCCGCGCCGAGCCTGAACCAATCGGTCGACGTACTGCAGCCACAGATGATTAGCGCAAACGCCAAGAGCGTGTTCAGGCGAATCGGCAAGTGAGGCCCTTTCAATCTGCCCTGAGGATTCTACTGTAGAAACCGCTGCATACCGGGTCAAGGACAATCGAGCAGGCATGCCGGCCCCATAGCCCGCTTTGCCACACCATCGCCCCAAGACGCCGCAGGCTGTTGTCCGAAACAGCGGCATATGCTAGAAAGCACGCGTGCCCGATACCTACCAGGACAAAGTACGAGCGCTGACACCCGCCAAGGCGGTCGCCATCGGTGTGTACGGCGAATCGGTTGCCTCGTATCGCTACCGCACGCTCGCTGACAACACGCCCGAGGAGTCCGACCGCAACGTGTTTGCCGCCATGGCCGCGGAAGAGCACGGACACCATCAGCGGCTCAAGGCCTTGGCCGACAGCCATTTCCCGGGTGGGGATTTCGTCCTCACCCCGGAAGACAAGGAGCTGATCATCGTCGGGCCCCGGATGATCGAAGTGACCGACCGCGACTCGCGGGACCGTGCTTTGGAGATGATCTACGAATCCGAACGCCTGACGGGACGGTTCTACGCCGTCCTGTACGAAGCGTTCTCCGTCGCCTCCGTCAAACCGCTCATGAAGGAAATGGCGGACGAGTGCTTCGAGCATGCGGAGCAGATCGCCCGACTACGGGCGGATGTGCCCAAGTAGCCCCGAGAATCGGGCCCTCACCATGCAGCCTACCAAGACCTACCGATACTTTGCCGCTATCGGCATGCGCCGTCCCGTCCCGAACGCTCGGCTGGTCACCTTGAGGCCCGTTGGCGCTTGCTGCCGCTTATACTCGTTGAGGTCCACCATCCGCGCCACGCGCTGAACGGTCGCCCGATCGAACCCACCGGCCACGATCTCGTCGACCGACAGATCGCGCTCGACATAGAGTTCCAGGATCGCGTCGAGCTGCTCATACGGCGGCAGCGAATCCTGGTCCCGCTGATCGTCGCGTAGTTCCGCGGACGGTTCCTTGTCGATGGTACGTTGTGGAATCCACGGACGGCCGGCCGAGACGTTGAGGTGCCGCGCAAGCTCGTATACCGTCGTCTTGGGCACATCGCTCAGCACGGCGAGACCACCGCACATGTCGCCGTATATCGTGCAGTATCCGACCGCCAACTCGCTCTTGTTGCCGGTGGTCAGCAGGAGCCGGCCGAACTTGTTGGAAAGCGCCATCAGGAGATTACCGCGGATCCGCGCCTGGATATTCTCCTCCGCGATGCCCGGCGCCGGATCCGGAGCCGTGGCAAACTCGGACGACACCACCGATTCGAAGGCACGATGCACGTCCTCGATCGGTATGACCGTCAGACGCACGCTCATATTCTCCGCAAGCCACCGGGCGTCTTCGACGCTGTGGTCACTGCTGTAACGCGAAGGCATCGCCACGCCGCACACGTGATCGGCGCCGAGTGCCTCGACCGCCAGGGCGGCTGTCACCGCCGAGTCGATCCCGCCGGAAAGCCCGAGTACCACGTCGGCGAAACCGCACTTGTGGACGTAGTCGCGCAAGCCCAGCACGAGTCCCCGGTGAATGCTCTCGATCCGGTCAGGATAGACTCGAAGAGCATTCGGTTTGGGGCGGGATGTCTCAACGATCAGGAGTTCCTCGCCGAACGCATCCGCCCGTGCCACGACCGCCCCTGTGGAATCCACCAGGAAACTCGCGCCGTCGAAGATCAGGTCGTCGTTGCCACCGACGAGGTTGACCGATACGAGTGGGACACCGCATTCACGAACCTGGTCGGCGAAGATCGCCTCGCGGTCGGCCTGCTTGCCGGCTACGAACGGCGACGCGCCGATGTTCACGAGCAAGCTAGCGCCGGCCTCGACGGTCGCCTTGACCGGATCGACGCCGTACACACGTCGACCCTCGAACTGGCGATCGTTCCAGAAGTCCTCGCAGATCGTCATGCCGACGTGAACCGGTCCGTCGTCCGTCGCCACGGGGACCACCACGGGCGCCGCGCCGGCGCTGAAGTAGCGCGTCTCGTCAAACACATCGTAGGTCGGCAGCAGCACCTTTCTGTATGACGCCACGACGGCTCCGTCCGCGCAGACAGCCGCGGCGTTGTAGACGCCCTTGCCGGCGCCCGCGGGGTCGGGCTCCACGTAGCCCACGATGGCTGTCACGCCACGGCACGACGCCGCAATCGAAGCCACCGCGTCGGCATTCCGTGCCACGAGGTCTTTGCGCCGCACCAGGTCCTTGGGCGGGTAGCCGAAAACCGCAAGTTCGGGGAAGACGACGAGATGGGCGGAGGCTTCGCGCGCCGCGCCGATCATCTCGATGATGCGCGCCGTGTTGCCGTCTATGTCACCGACGGTCGCGTTGAATTGCGCCAAGGCAATCTTCATCGAATGCCATCACTCCGAGGTTGTGCCGATCCCTGAGCCCGTGGTCGAGTCGCGACCCACATTGTACCCGCGATCACGTCGCGTGCATCCATCCGTGTCGATGCCGTCTGAATCTCCGCCGGACCCGCCCTTCGAGCCGGATGGACTCACCCACCCGCGACGCTACAATCACCGGCGCCGGCCGCGACGCGGCGGCATCCTCGTTACGCGAGAGAGCCACCTGTGAAACTCACCGTCACGATCGTCGGAATGCACTGCGGCGCCTGCGTGGACACCGTTACGTCCGCCATCAGGGGCCTGCCCGGCGTTCGGCAATGCAGCGTCCGAGTCGGCGAGGCCCAAGTCGCCTTCGACGAGAAAAGCGTCGCCAAGTCGGACATCTTTACGGCGATCCGCGGGGCCGGCTCCTTCGACATCGCGGGCTTCACGGTATCCGACTAGATGACCACACCTGCCGAATCAGACTCCCCCACCTCCGCCGGCACGATCCGGTTGAGAATCGACGGCATGTCGTGCGGGAGCTGCATCGCACGTGTGGAACGTGCCCTCTTACGCGTCGATGGGGTCGACCGCGTCGCCGTGAACCTCACCACCGAAATCGCCACCGTCCATACCGGCGTGCGAGCCGTCGACCGAACGGCCCTTACGAAAGCGGTGCGCCGCGCGGGTTACGACGCGGCGCCGGCTCGCCCCGGC
>JAJDDX010000073.1 GCA_029260055.1 Phycisphaerae bacterium | reverse complement strand
ATAGCGGGAACGCGTCCATGAGCGATGTTCTGCGCAAGCGGCCGACCTCAATCGGTGGCTGTCCCTCGCTTCTTTCGTGTTTGACAGCTATACTTGCCCCCAATACCTTTCAAGCGCTTTGGCGACCTCATACAGCCCGCGTTCGCCGCCGTGCTCGCAGTCCAATGTTTCCATAAAACTCCGGAACGCGACTTTCTGCTCGTGATTAAATTGCGCAACACGCTGTTCAAAACGATCCGCATCTGCTTCTTCGCCTGGCTTTTGCCCGGTCGGTGGCGTCAGAAGAAACAGCAGCGAATCGGACAGATCGTCGAAGTCGTCCCAAGCATCGAGGGACCAGATCATGAAACCGGGACAGTAATAATGGAATGCCTCCGGCGTCAGGAATGGCAGGCTGGCGCGTACATTCCAAATCGTATCGAAATCAAGGCCTTGCCAGCGCTTACCGCGCATGAGCGCTGCTACTTCATTGCACTCAAGGTGGTATCCGCTATTATCATAGACGAGCCGATCATGGCCAGGGTAGCGTGTCCCTTCAAAGGCCTCCGTGATGCGCTGCTTGAGCGTCTCAACTCGGCTTCCCATTTCGGTATCTCCGTTTTGCTTAGCGCAACGCGCGTATTTCTCTTAAGCATCTGGCGCGTGCCACGCGCGCCGTGTCCGCTGCCTCCTTGTGGCCCGCGTCACCTCCTTTGAAGCACTTTCTGTTGATCGCGTCACGGGCAGCCGCACAGGCCTCGTTCCTTGCAAGATTTGCATATAGCTCAGCTTGCGACATCCCAGGTCGGCACCCGCTGCTTGCGCCCTTGCAAGCAGCCTCGACTGCGGCCTGTAGGGCTGCGTGTTGGGCTGGACTGCAATCACCGGAATCCCGACCGCGCGCGAGCCGACCCGGCAGCGCGTCCGGATCCTCGATGATGATCGCGTAGAGGTCTTGGATGGCGTTGATGGCGGCCCTAATGGCAGCCGTAAACCCCTCGGCCAGTCCGCGCCCGGCTACCACAGTGACCCCGGTACCCACAAGTATCGTGCGGCCTGATATACCGCCGAGAAGCCCCCCCAAGGCGAATAGCCCGGCTGGATCCCTTCTATTCACTGGGCTGGAAGTCTCGTAGCCGTAGAGGTTCATGCCATCATCGTAGAGGGCTTGAATGTCGAACGCACCTGCGATCGTCGAGAAGGTGGCGCCGTTCACGGCCAACGCAGTTTGGATCGGCAGCGCGGTTTCGTTCGGATCGCGCTGGACGAATCTGCCTAGGTCGGGACTGTAGCTGCGGTTGCGGTTTTGGTATAGGCCCTTCGCTCCTGCGGTAATAGCTGGGGATTGTCCGTTGTAACGATCGAAGAACAAGCCCTGATGGCCGATGGGGGCCGTGGCGCCCTTGCTCTTGTCCTCGCTCGACGCGACGCGGCCATAGGGGGTGTAGATGTAGCGGCTGACGAACTTGCCGATCTGGTCGTACGAGCCCACGACGTTGTAGTTCGCGTCCTGAAGCACATAGACCGGGCGGCCACTCGCGAATTGGACGACGAACTCGTCGACGTAGTCAGGGCCGTAGACGAACTCGAACGCCAACACGCTCGGCGGCGGATTGGTGGCGAGCGTCGTCGCGGTCTCTTCGATGCGGCGAACGCCGTCGTAATAGTAATCCGATCGAGTCCCACCGCCGGTCGCACCGTCGATGGATACCTCTTTGGTGATCAGTCGCCCGAGGCCGTCGTAGATGTAGTGCGTGGGATTCTTGAGCGATCCGGTGACGATTCGGCCGACGTTGTCGAAGGTCGTGCCGACTTCGAGCTCGTTGACCTGGATGAGCCGGTTGAAGGCGTCGTACTGATAGTAGTACGTCCCGTCGGATACCAGATTCCCGACGGGGTCGTAGAGGTGTTCGACGGCGAGTTCGGGTTTGTTGGGAGGCCCGACGCTGTTGACCTGATTGGCGTTGTCGGTGATGTGATCGACCTTGAACGCGCCCGCGTCCATCGCGCCGTCGCCGTCGAGGTCGCCGGTCTGCGTGAACCCGGCGTACGTCGCGTCGCCGGTCCAGTTGCCCAGGTTGTCAAGCGTCCAGTCAGTCGTCAGAGGAATGGGCGCAAGGGCATTGTTGAGGATGGCCTGGTTGGCCGAATCGAGCGCGCCCATGTCGGCCGAGACCAGCCGGTTCAGGCCGTCGTAGCCGTAAAGGAACGACGCGACGTTGTCCTGCAGCACGCCGCCGCCGTTCTTCTGTGCGATGCGGACGTGGGTTCGGTTGCCGGCCTTGTCGTATCCGTAGCTGGGGCCGTCAACACAGCGAGCAACCGACGCGGGAGGGCTGATCCACCCGGCGACGAGCACAAGGAAAATTCGCAATGACCGGCACGCGTTCATGGGCCACATTCTATACGACGAGGTCAACTTTGGTCCGTGGCTATCCCTCGTCTTCTCACGCCACAGTCGAAACTAGCTACTTCCCCGTGTCAACTCGATGATCTTGCACATTTCATCTAGCCCTGGCCTCGCCATGGGGGCAGAGGAGCGATTCCAACCAGGGTTCACCCTATCGACGGTGCCCTTGTGCATTTCGCTTATGCGAATACTGCCGCACTTCAGCTGCAGCAAAGGAGAAGGGGCTGTCACACCCGACAACTCGACTTCATAGTGACTTCGTGCCTTATGCAGGTCCGCCTCAAAGATTGTCCACTGGCAGTGGTGCGACTCCGACTCCAGTTCGATACCCAAGTGGTTCGATTTCCAGTGAAGTTCTTCAAGGTCACAGAAGTCCACTCGATATAATGCGTAGCTCTCTTGCGTGCGTACCGGAATTGACAGCCCAACAACGACCAGTCTCACGTACTTGTCCCAATTTGAAAAATCTAGGTCTATGACGACTGCTTCATGAAATATGATATCGAACTTTTTCTTATCCAAAGCATTCACTAGATTATCCACCTTGTATGTGTCTCCCCCTCATGGGAGGAGACGGGCCGTCCACGCGGCGTCCCGACCTGTCGAAAAAATCGCCGCTCTTGTCCTGTATTGTCCAGTGCGGGCTCTGCCCGGCACCTAACGCTTTTCCAGAATCATAAGTAACAGTCGCACCCGTCTTTGGATGGCGGAATATCTTTCGTCCACTCTTGGTGGTCTTGACAAGCTTGAAGCCTGCCTTCTCAAGTTGCTTTCGTCCGGAGTTGAACGATTTTCCCGCCAGTTTTACCCCCTTAAGCCCCATTTTTTGGAAGTTGTTGACCCTCCTTGCAGTGTTGGCCAACTTCACTCTACGAATGGCGTTGGCGGTCTTCCCGACGATCTTGCCGAAAATCTTGCCTGCAGGTCCCACAAGGCCCAAGCTGGCGGACGCGAAGTCGCCGAATCCAACCTTCTCGCCCTTGGCCAGTTTGGCGATGAGCAAAACCGCATCAGCGCCCGGGAGCAGGGAGACGGCCAACTGCCCCATTATCATGGCGACATTGAACGCTTTTCCTAGCTTTTGCTGGACGTTAACCAGCGCGGTGGCCTGATCGCCAATGAGTCCGGCGATGGCGTCATCGAAGTCGTCCTGGGAGTCCAGACCCAGCGGGTCGCGCCAGTTCGTCGGATTCGCCCGAGTATACCCGTACAGGTTCAGGCCGTCATAGCCGTAGAGGAACGAAGCCAGGTGTCCCGCAGAACGCCGCGTTAGTTCCGCCTCAGTCGGTGGCTGTCCCTCCTATCCTCATGCCAGAGTCGCTTTCAACTCAGCGAGTTTCTTTCCGAGCTCGGAGACGTGATCATTCATGTCCGC
>JAJDDX010000072.1 GCA_029260055.1 Phycisphaerae bacterium | reverse complement strand
CCGGGCGCGGTTGGGGCGGCGTCGAGTCAAGCGACGCATGACGACCACGGCTTGGGGCGATAACTACCGAAGGCCGGCCGGGCTGGCGTTCACGAACACGCGTGTGCGGTTCGGTCGTGGACTGTCGCTAGGCGTCCGCTGCCGCGTCACGCGGGCGATGGGCGGTTTGAATAGACGAGCGTGGCGGCTGTGAGAAGCAGCATCAGCATGGTTGCGGCTCCCCAGTCGGAGGTCGCGGGAACGCCCGCTCCGGTCGGCACGCGCATGACTCGGAAACCCACCACCGGCCGGGTGGTTCCCGGGCCGATGTCACCCCGGTTGGCACTGGACACCTGACGCAAGTTCGAACGATAGCTTCCGCCTGCTAGGGAGCGATCCGGCGTCAAGCTGTCCGTGATCGTGACCTGATCGTTCAGCAGTTCCCAGGCGTTCCCGGACATGTCGAAGAGGCCATACCGGTTGTTGTTCGCAACCGTCTGGAATGCGCCACCGTGGTTCGACCCGTCGTAGTACCCGACGGGAGTCGTCGCGATGACGGCCGCATCCGGATTGTCGAAGGGATCGCCGCTATCGCGGAAATTGGCGTCGGCATTGGTGAGTGGATCTCGGCCAAATGCGTGCGCCCAATGGTCCGGCGGTACCGTGTGCTCCTCCCAAGGGAACCCCACGAAGAAGGCCCTCGACGTGTCCGGCGCCGCCGGATCGAACGCCGCCGCCTTGTACCATTCGTTATAGGGCCGCGGGACCGCGTTGACGGCGGTCACTTCGGTGCCGCCCTGGTCCATCAGTAGCCGAAAGCCGCGATAGCCTTCAACGAGTGCAAGTCGTTCCGCGCCTGTCAGATCACGAACGGCGTTCGTGGCCTGTTGAGTCCCACCGATTTCGTTTCCAATCGTGATCGGAAACCAATCCAACTCGGATTCACCCTCGGCGTAGCATCGCTGGTCAAGCCCGAAGTTCTGATCGATGGTAAGCCAGTTGCAGAACTTGACGGCGCCGATCCAACTCGTGCCCACGATCGGATGGTTTTCCTTGCCCGCGACAACACCGAAGCGCTGACCGACGGGGAGCGCCGCGCCGTACGTGAGCAGGCTCCGTGAGATGTCGAAAATGGCATCTGCGTCCCCGCCGTCGCCAACGATCAGCCCCACGTCACCTCCGAACGGATCGGCGCGAAACGCCATGTTGGCTCCGCGCTCGTTGCCGAAACCCGGGTTCTGCGCCTCATTGTGGAACTCGGCATCGTTGAGGAACGTCGCGTACTCCGAGTTGGTTACTTCGAACTTCGCGACGTTGTACGTGTAGTCCGGCCCACCAGCCTGAAGGTCCGAGGTGGGCACAACCGCCATGTCTACGTTGAAGAATTGTGCTTGGGCGACTGCCGCACAGCTCAGACAGCTCAGGATGAAGCCGGCGATCCACCGGCAGCCGCGCGGGCCTACGATACCGTCCGTCATCAGATCGCTCCGTTATCTGTCGCCCTTGTTGGGACGGCACGTCAACATCACTCGATCCTGCGTCCACGACACGCGGAAGCCGGCGTTCCCCCCGGACTCCTACTCGTTCTCAGGTCAGTCGGACCGCGCTGTGATGCCCGGCGGCGGACGAGCGTCTTGAATAGGCGAGTGTGGCGGCGGTCAGGAGCAGGATCGCCATGGCCACGATGCCCCAATCGGATACCGTCGGAATCGACGAACATAGCGCCGGCGGGGGCGGCTCTAGGTCGCCCGCGAACGACTGGAGAAAGAGCGTCCAGTCGGCACAGTCGATGTCGCCATCCGTGTCGAAGTCACCGGCGATGCAGTTCGGGTCAACCGGTCCGCCGCCTGTGCCGGTGAAGCATGCGTCGAATGCGGTCGCATCGTCGTTGTCCACGTCGTTGTCACCGTCGAAGTCGCCGAGGCAGATCGTGGCGGCGACGCGGAAGCCGACGTTGCCGGCTCCTGCGGTCATGTCTACGTCGATGGCGAAGCTCGTCGGGCTGGACATGAGGATCCCGTTGTTGGCGAAGTCGCCACCGCGGCTTTCGCGTGTCGGGATCAGGCGTGCGTCACTCGACGCATCGGCGATCGGGTTGCCGAGGGTTTCGGTCATCTCGTAGAGGTTGCCACCGAGGTCGAACGCGCTGAATGCGCTGACGGAGGTGGTTCCGCCGACGGTGGTGACGTTTCCGTTTTCGCCGTTCCAATCGGCACCGCCGCCGTGGTTGGCGACGTTGACACCCGGGTTGGTTACATCGCCTGCGGCGTCGGCGGTCGCTTGCACGGGCAGCGCATCGGAGCGTGTCGGGTATTTCCAGTAATCGGGCGAACCGCCGCCGTCGGCGCCGGGATCGAAGGGATCGTAGTAGGCGGCTTTGTACCATTCGTCGTGGGTCGGAATGAAGAAGCGCGCGTCCGCGCTGCGGAAGATCTGGTCATGCGGGAGCGACAGATCGTAGGCGCCGCGCTCGGTTGTTGTCGGGTCCTGGGCACCGGTCGGCATGCCGTTGTGGAGCCAGTTGCAGTAACGAGCCGCGCTGAGCCACGTGACGAAGTTGACGGGCTTGTCGGAGAAGTTCTCTTTGGCCCAATAGGCGTACGCGCCCGGAATGCCTCCCTGGATGATGCCGCCACGTCCGCTATCGGTCATGTTCTGGTCGAACAGGCCGTTCGCATCGTCGTCGGCGACCGCGTTGAGGAATTGGACGTATTCCCGGTTGGTGACTTCGAAGAGTCCGATGCGGAAGAGGTTTGGGACGGAGCCGAGGGCCGTGGTGTCGTCGGGGTTTCCCGGTTCGCTGACGAGCGTCATGGGGGCGCCGACGCCGTCACAGGACGTCGGCGTATCGGCTCCATCGAGCGTGACGCGGAAGTTGTAGGGCGAGTTTGGCGGCGGTGCCCACGGCGGTACGTCGCGCCAGGTACCGAGTTCGATCCAGTAGGTTTGGTCGGCTTCGAACGTGAAGGAGAGCAACGGGTCGGCGTTGGGCGGCGAACCGGGGCAGTTGTCGTCGGCGACGGCCAGTTCGATACCCGCCGACCAGCCGCAGCCGTTGCCCCAGATTCGGATGTAGGTGTCGCCGTCGCTGTCGCACATGTCGATGTGGTGCAGGCCGGTTTGGGTGCAGTCGTAGCGGTAGAAGATATCGAAATAGGGCTTGTCGACTTCATCGTTGAAACAACCGAGCGGCGCGGTGATGCTGTAGGGTAGGTCGGCTGTCGTGAAGACCATGGCGCTGGGGCAGTCTTCGTTGGGCTGAGGGAGGCAGCCCTGTCCCCAGGAGGCATCGGTGCTTGCCAGCACGATGGCGAGTGCGAGTGTCCAGGCGGTGCGGGCGCGTGTAGCGGCGTGACATTTGCCGGGCATAGCGGACCCCTCCGAAAAGATGGCGCGGACCCAGTGGAGCCTCCGCATCGAATCACAGTGAAGTGTACGAGATTAAGTATAGCGAATCGGAAGTGCCGATGTCAACGACATGACCCTAGGCGCGCCTGACATCTTCTCTTCGTCACCTCTTATTCCTTCATGGATGCCGATGTCCCTGTTACGCGGCGCGCTCGCTGGGCGAGCGCGGGCGAACGCGGTACGATGCGTGCATCGCGGGCTCCGGACGGGCGGATCAGGTGGCGGAAGTCTGAACGCGGACCAACGCCTGCCGCGCTTGGAACCTTCGTACCGCTGCGCCGGCGACCGGCCGCGTTGCCGTTACCTTCGATGGGGAGTGCGTTCGCTCGCTCGGTGCCCCGTCTCGTTTCCGGCGCTTGGAGGTCGCGGACCGTACCGGTCGGTTTCGGAAGATGAGTTCGAATGATCCACATCGACGCGGTTGGAGACGGTCCGGTGCGTGCGCCGGGGCCGTGTCGGTCGAGAGGAGGTATCCAGCGAATGGCGTTGAAGACGGCCCGCAGTTACGCGGAGAGTGTGTGGTGGCTCGCCTACGCGATTCCGGTGGTGCTCGGCGCGACGGGACTCGTGGTCATGTTCTTCCGCGAGTTGTCGCCTGATCCGGCCTTGTTCCTCGTATACGCTCGGGACACTCTGGCGGGGATTCCTCGTTTCGCCGGGCACTTCGATACGAAGGGCCCGGTATGGAACTGGCTTGTCGTCGGGGCGATCGAAATGGTCGGGGTGCGCTTCGGGGCGCTCGCGCTGATTCAGTTGTTCAGCTACATCGTCGTAACGGGGTGCCTTGCGATCGGCGCTTATCGAATGTGCGGGCGGCGCACGGCATATGTGGCGTGTTCACTCTGGCTTGCCCTGATTTTCACGCCGGCGATGGACGGGGCCGGCGGACGCCCGGAGGACGTGCTCGTGGTTTGCTCCACGCTCGGGTGGCTTCTGTCGCTACGGCTCACACGACCCCGGGCGGGCGTGCTCGGTGTGCTGGCCGGCGTAGCTCTGATGGTGAAGATGACCGGTGGTGCGGCGATTGTGTTGTTCGCCGCCGGCGTCATCCTGACGGCATTCGATTGCGCGAAGCGTGAGCGGGTCGTGCTTGCGTTCTGCGCCGCGTCCGGCTTCCTCTTGACCGTGGGTATCATCGCCGGGGTGGTCGCCGCCACCGATGATCTGCGGGAGATGGTATACCAGACGATGATCTACCCGAGGCAGTATGCGGCCGCGTCTTGGCCGAGCCGAGCCTTCATTGTCGCGAAGGTCGCGATGATGGTGCGCATCCAGATGATGGTCCCACTCGGGTTCGCGCTGCTTGGCGGGTGGCTTCTTTGGAGTGGGGCGGGCGAAGCGCGCGCGCGGCGCTCGGCCGGGGTGACGATCATCTGGCTTCTGGCGGAGTTGCTGATCTGGACCATCCAGGGACGGGGTCTGCCGTACCACTGGACGGCGGTACTGCCCGCGATGGTACTTTGCCTGGCCGGCTGGGCGCGTCCGAGCGTGTGGCCCGCATTTCCGAAGACGGCCCTGCTGGTTCCGCTGGTCGCGGTAGCCCTGCCACTCGCTCACATCGCCCACTTTGACGCGCGGGTGATCCGCGACAGGATCGTCTCTCCCAAACCTTCACCGGCATCGCACTTGGCGAACGAGCTTCGTCCTCTATTGGGGCCGGATGACGTGGTGGTCGTCGGTTTCTACGACGTGTCGCTCTATGCCTATCTGGGTCTGAAGCTGCCGCTGAGGATGGCGAACGATCACTTGCAGTGGCTGGACGAGGAAACGGTGGCGGCACAGTCTGCCGGGCTCGAGTCGTCGCCGCCGGATTGGATCATCCTCGAGCGCGACGAGGGGCGGCGCCCGCGCCCGACCCTGTCTGAGCTTCCGAACTTCGCCGTGTATGAGCCGGAGGCCGGGGTGGCGTCGGCAAGACCGCGGACTGATACGTGCGCCCGCGAACTGCTCGAGAAGCTGAAGTACCCGCTGGTTCTGGAGACCCGGACGCACCGCGCTTACCGACGCCCGGCGGGTGGGTCGGCGGGTGAAGCGCGGCAGGGGGCCGGCGAGTAGGTCGCCCGCCTGAACGCGAGCGTCGCGGCACCGAGCAACGCAATGGTCGTGACGACGAGCCCCCACGTGCCGACGGCGGGGATCGGAACCGGCAGACCAACTTCGGCGACGCGAAACCCGATGCTCTTGTCCTGGTAGGCTGGGCTGTGGGTGTAGGAGCGATACGACGCGTGCATGTAGACGCCGTAGCCGGTGAACGATCCGCCACGAAGCCCGTGATACGAACTGAAACGTAGAGTTTCGTTCCACTCCCACACATTCCCGCCCTGGTCGAACGTCCCGTAAGGACTGTCGGAGTTCTCTTCAGCGCCGACCTCGGTGCGGTAGTACGGGGCGCCGATGGTGAAGCCGCTCGAGTAGTACGTCGCGTTGTTGCCCGGGTCGGGATCGAGTAGCACGTTGCTCGGGACACTGTCGCTGCTCGTCGGGTAGCTGTAGTACCAACCGCTGGCGCGGTCGAAATAGGCGGCCTTGTACCATTCGTCCTCCGACGGGATCACCCACGTCGCATCCGCTTCGCGCACGATCGCCATGCCCTCGGTATCGGTCAGCGCCCCGTTGAGGAAGTATGACCCGTCTTCGGTCGTGCCAAAGTCCTGGACGCCCGTCCGTTGGCCGTTGTGCATCCAGTTGGCGAACCGCGCGGCGTCGAACCAGGAGACGTAGGTCACCGGACGGTAGGCCCAATCGTCCGCCACGCTGTAGGCGTAGCTGCCCGACGAGCCCGTTCGTGCTATCTGGCATCCTTGGTTGTCGGTCCACATGCCCGGGTTGTACAGTCCGTACGCGTCCGTGGCGGCCACGGCGTTTAGAAACTCCGTATACTGCCCGGCGGTCACTTCGAAACTGCCGATGTTGTAGGCGTGATCCACGCCGCCGACTCCCGGCACATCGACATCAGGGTACCGCGTATCCATGGGGTTGTCCGGATCGCCCACGTGCACGGTCTGCATCACCACGGCCTGTGCCGCGGGTACGCCGTAGAACGCCGACACCGCAATCAGGATACCCACTTTCCTCGCCACGCTTCTTCCCCAAGATGCTGAGCGTAGGGACCAAGATAAGCTTACCATTCTAGCGTAAACCCGGATCGAGGTGCGAGTGGTAGCGTCCGATACCCGGTGCCGTCGCGCGTATCGGAGCTTCGTGCGGAGCGAGACGGGCCAAAACACCGCGGTCCGACAAGCCGGCGCACGGGAGCTAAGGCGGGTTCCGGCATCAAGTTCCGATAATTGCCCCCCCCCAACGCGTCTAGACGAGCGGGTGCCGGCGACAGGCCGAGTAGAGCGGGAAATCTGCCGGCCTCCGTCCTTTGGTCCGGGAATGGCGTCGGACGCGAGCACCGTCCGTGCGCCTATGGCGGCTCCTACGCGCCGGCTGATCCCTGAATAGAAAGAGTCCAACGTAGGCCAAGCCGCATCCTGTTGGCCCGACACGTGCGAAGTAGTACAAGAAAGGCGGGCGAATCGCCGGCCCTGCTTGGCTGCCGGCTGTCGGTGCGGGAGGGAGCGCTCGACCTCGCCATTCCGGTCGGCGTTGGCCGAGCGTCGTATGAATTGATGGGTTTGCCGTGGGCCGAAGCAAGAACACAGAAGCGCCGCGCGCGGGCCGGTGGTCCGGACTCGCACGGACCCTCGGGCCCGGCATCATGTACGCCGGTGCGGCGATCGGTGTATCCCATCTCGTACAAGCGACGAAGGCCGGTGCGCATTACGGCTTCGCCCTCGTCTGGGCGGTGATCCTCGTCCATCTGCTCAAGTACCCGTTCTTCGAGTACGCCTACCGCTATGCGGCTGTCACCGGCGACAGCCTGCTCGTGGGATACCGACGACTCGGTCGCTGGGCCCTGGCCACATTCCTCGTCGTCGCCTTCTGCCTTGCCATACCAACCACCGCGGTCCTCACGATCGTGACCGCCGGCATGGCGTCGCAGTTGTTCGGTGCCGACTTCAGTGCGATGGCTTGGGCTGTGATCCTGCTCGGTGGCTGTACCGCGTTGCTGGTCTCGGGCGGATACTCCCTGCTGGATACGGTCATGAAGCTGTTGATGGCGTTCCTTGCCCTTTGCACACTGTGCGCCTTGGTGGCCGCCGCCGCCCACGGCCCGGTCGAGTCGACGCCGGGATTCGTAGCGCCGAAGATCTGGAATGTCGCCGGCATCGGTTTCTTGGTGGCGTTGATGGGTTGGATGCCCACGCCCGTCGACGCTTCCGTGTGGCCGTCGCTGTGGATGCAGGCGCGCAGCCGGCAGACCGGCCACCGCCCGCTACTGCGCGAGGCGTTATTCGATTTCAGGGTCGGCTATGTCGGCAGCCTGGTGATGGCACTGATGTTCCTGAGCCTGGGTGCGTTCATCATGTTCGGCACCGGCGACGACATTGCCGTCAAGGCCGGCGATTTCGCGGCTCAGCTCGTCCACATGTACACCGGCGCGCTGGGCGAGTGGAGCCGGATCGTCATCGTGACAGCCGCTTTCGCCACCATGTTCAGTACCCTGCTGATGGTGCTCGACGGCTATCCGCGCGTACTGACGGCCGGCATCCGCCTGCTTGCACCCCGCGCGGAGAGGTTCGGCAACGCCCCTCACTGGGTGTTCATGGCTTTGATGATGGTTGGGGCGCTGCTTGTCTTCGTCTATGTTACGAGCGTTATGGGGACGTTGGTGCGTTTTACGATGACGGTCGCGTTTCTCTCCGCGCCGTTGTTCGCCTATCTCAATTGCCGGGTCCTCGCATTGCCGGATGTGCCGCCGGAGGCAAGGCCGGCCGGCTGGCTTCGCACGCTGGCGTGGGTGGGCCTCGCCTTTCTGGTTTGCTTCTCGATCGTCTTTTTGGTCATGCACTTCGGGTACGGTGGTTGACGCATCGACCGACGGCGGCGAACCGTGGGTCGGGCCGACTTCCAGGGCGGCCACTGCCCGTTCGCGGTGCCGTGCGGTTGCCCGTGGCAGGCGTGTCTGTGATCAGCCCGTGATTCCCAGATTGGTGCGGCGAGCCGCACCCTACGGACTGACACCTTTTCCGGCTCGCCCTATTCCGGCGACGTGAACAACCTCTGGAACGCGGCGAAGTCGTTCAGATCGCTGTCGCCGTCGGTGTCGAAGTCGAAGCAATCGCATCCGCTGCCGAGTCCGCCGGCAGGTCCGCCCAGGCAAGCCATGAGGTCGGCGAAGTCGCTCAGGTCCGCCACGCCGTTGCCGTCGCTATCGCCACTGGCGGCGCCGCCCGGGCACAGCACGGCACAAGTCGTCGATGCGCAGTCCGTGCCCGTCCCCTGCGGTGTGCCGCCGATGTTCAGGCATGCGCCTGCAGAGAGCCCACCACACACGCCATCGTCGAAGCAGCATGCCTCGAGTTGTGGGCAGCTCTCAGTCGCACAATCCGTGCCCACACCCTGCGGAGTGCCGCCGAGCCCCAGGCAGTCAGCAGCCAACGCATCCTGGCAAGTGCCATCACCCAAGCAGCAGGCCTCGGGTTGTGGGCAACTCGCAGTCGCGCAATCCGTGCTCATGCCCCGCGGAGAGCCGCCGAGCCCCAGGCAATCGGCAGCCGTCGCGTCCTGGCAGGAGCCGTCACCCAAACAACAGGCCTGCAGGCAGACTGTTGTGGCGCAGTCCGATCCGAGACCATTCGACACACCGTTGAAGGAGCTACAGTCCGCTTCGGTCACATCGACGCATGATCCGTCCGCCAGGCAGCACGCCGCTGTGGGCGGTGCTGGACAGGTGATGGCCAGGCAGTTTACGCCCAGACCCTGGTGGCTCCCACCCTGGGCAACACAGTCGGCCTCCAACAGCGATTGGCACGATTGATCGGGCAGGCAGCAGGCGCCGATCGGATCCTCGCACGGCTCACCCTGTTCATTCAGGCAGTCGCACGGATCGTTCAAGCAAGTGGTGTTATCCCCGAGATAGACACCCTGCTCATCTGTGCAGGCTGCCTCTGTGAAGAAGCCGCAAGAGCCGCCGACGAAGCAACAAGCGCCTGCCGGCTCGCTGCACTCATTGCCAAAATTGCAGCCGGTGCCGAAGCCCAATGGCGAGCCTCCCTGCAGCAGGCAATCCGCAGTCGTCAGGTTGCTGCACGAATCGTCGGGCATGCAGCAGGCCCCGAAGGCCGGCGGGCAGACGGTCCCGGCGCAGGTCGAACCCAGCGGGTGAGGCGTGCCGAGTAGGTAGCAGCCGAATAGCGGGACATCCTGGCACGTGCCGTCGGCGAAGCAGCAGGCCCTCGGTTGAGCGCACGCCGCCGAAGCACAGTCCACGCCCGCTCCCTGGGGTAGGCCGCCGGCGCGGGTGCACCCGGCTGGCGAAAGCATCTGGCAAGTCAAATCGTCGAAGCAACAGGCCTCTGGCGGTGGACAGGCAGTCGTGTCGCAACTGTTGCCAATACCCTGAAAGTTGCCACCAAGGATCACAGGACACGTAAATGGATCCGTTTCAACGCAGCTTCCATCGGGCATGCAGCAAGCTCCCACGATGTTGGGGTTGAAGCAAATGCTGGTGCCGCCCGAAGAACAACCCTGGCCCGGCGAGAACTGGCCGCCGACCGCCCAGCAGCCTTCCTGCCGGAGCCCCTGTGCACAACTGCCATCGGGGAGGCAGCATGCCCCCTCCGGTTGCGGATTAGCGCACACCGACGGACCGCAGGCCGTGCCGGAGCCGTGGAACACCTGCCCCGCGCCCGTGCAGTTATAGGGAGCGAGCTGTACACAAGCGCCATCGAAGAAGCAGCACGCCCCTTCGCCGCAGGGGTCCGTTGCGCAGTCGGATCCTTCTCCTCGATAGAGCCCGCCGACCGCGAAGCACTCGGAGAGGATCATGTCGTCAAAACAAACACCCGGCAGGCAGCAAGCTCCGGTTGGTCTGCAGTCTCCGGCGAGGCAGGTGGTGCCGAGACCGGAAAAGGTGCCGGGGATGGAATTGCAGTTGTCCAGGCTTGCCGAGACGCATTGGTCGTTGCCGAAGCAGCAGGCGCCGGCCGTCGGACAGGTAACGGCCGCGCAGTCGGTGGCGCCGTGCGTATAGAGGCCGGACGCGGCATCGCAGTCGCCGGCTGTGACGCCGGCGGAGCATGTTCCGTCGTTGTAGCAACAGGTGCCCGAGTCTACTTCATAGGCGCCGATGTCGGGGATGGCGTCTCTCGGGACCCCCCGCTGGTCGGTCGCGTCAGAGGTAGCGGGATCCGCCCGACCGATGGCGGGGCTGCCCAACAGCAAGGCTTGGGTAGACGTTGGTCCCCCGTTGTCGGCGAGCGGTCCGAGGAGTGGATTGGCAACAATGCGATCGAAAAAGCCGGGACAGGCGTTGTCCAAGCTGCACGCGTAATCGACGAGGTTGTTGTGCCCTTGCGTCTGGACCTGACCGCCGTTGGTTTCGTCGTGGAAGCAGTTACACGCCGAGTTGCCATTGGCCAGGATGGAGTTGCGGACGTTCACGTTGGCAACTACGGGGCCCGGTGCCAAAGTGTGGGTGTAGATGCCGCTGCCAACGTCGTCCGAGTTGTTGGTAAACGTGGCTCCATTGACGTCAATCGTACCATTGTAGTTGAAGATTGCGCCGCCGAGCCCCTGACCGCTGGCGCCGTTTGACGAGCCCACTCCTCCGGGACCACCGGAGGCGGTGTTCCCGGAGATGGTGCAGTTGGTGGCAACGAACAAGGCTCCTAGACCGTTGAAGACGGCGCCGCCGAAGCCACCGCCACCACCACCGCCGCCGCCGGGGCCTTCAGCGCCGCCAGTGGAGTCGGCGCCGGCGCCGGCGCCAAAGCCACCGGGTGCACCGGAACCGTTCGCGCCACCGGCAAAGAAGAAGTACCCTCCCGCACCGCCGCCGCCGCCGAAGCCGCCCGCGCCACCCGAACCGCCGCTGGTGTCACCACCCGCGCCACCGCCACCACCGCCGGCCCCCCAACCGCCCGTACCGCCCTGGCCTCCGTTACCGATGCCATCGTCACCGAAAGCGTACGCTCCGCCACCTCCGCCTCCACCGAGACCTCCAACGCCTCCGGCGCCAACAATGTTTGCACTGGTCCCACCGCCACCTCCTCCGCCGAACAGCCCACCGTCGGCCCCCGGGAGACCGGGTTGCCCATCGAATCCGACAGGGCCTCCGTCCCCACCCAAGGGGCCGCCCCCCTTGCCGCCGCTACCTCCCTCGCCCGGGAGGCCTTCAACACCGTGGCCCGCGCCGCCGCCGCCACCGCCGCCAAAAAGATTCTGGTCAAACGCGCTGACAAAGTCATTTCCACCATCGCTTCCGCCCAGTCCGCCACCGCCGCCACCGCCGACTTGGCTGAAACCTTCGCCGGCCCCGCCCCCGTTGCCGCCGACGGCCGAATTGTTCGAGAGGGTACAACGTCTCAGGGTGACTTGGCCCCGGTTGAAAATGGCTCCACCCATTCCAGCACCGCCGCCACCTCCAAAGCCGCCTCCACCGCCTCGAGACTGCCCGTTGTCGAGAGTCAGATCCTCCAGCGTCAAGTCGCCGCCCTGTGCCACGTAGAAGAAACGCGTGGCGGTTCCGCTTGGCCTCCGGACCGTCGCTCCGTTGCCGTGAATGACAATGGTGGAGGTGATCGTGGGAAACGCATTCGCTCCGTAGTCATTGTTGACGGCCGAGGTCACCGCGTACGTGCTGCCGACCGCCAGGTGGATGTCGTCGGCTTGTCCGTTCGCGTTTGCAGCGTTGATCGCCGAGATCAATCCCGCGACATCTCCGGCAGCGACATTGAAAGTGTCCGCCTTGGCCGCGACGCCCATCGTCAGGCTGACGCCGGCGACGATTGCCAGGACTAGGTTCCGTTTACTCGTATGCATCTCTCTACTCCTGAGTCTGTTTCCTGTGCGTTCATCGTTGCCGGGCGTTCTGCTCCGTCGGAGAACTACCTCGCCCTTGTCAAATGCGCGCAGCGTCCGCGGCAGGTAGCCGTACGATCACCGAGCGGCGGGT
Source organism: Phycisphaerae bacterium (assembly GCA_029260055.1). Taxonomy (GTDB): domain Bacteria; phylum Planctomycetota; class Phycisphaerae; order UBA1845; family UBA1845; genus JADFOB01. Next base: position 18,166 of record JAJDDX010000072.1, on the reverse strand, counting down.
GATCTGCTTCTCACTGTCATTCCGATTCGTTGAACAGTCTCTGGAACGCGGCGAAGTCGCCCAGATCGTTGTCGCCGTCGTCGTCGAAGTCGAAACACTCGCAGCCGTCGCCGAGTCCGCTGCCGGGGCCGGCCAGACACGGCGCGAGGGAGGCGTGATCGCTCAGGTCGGCACGGCCGTTCGCGTCGGTGTCGCCCGTGGCTGCACCGGCCGCGCAGGGGTCGCATGCGTCGGGCATACCGTCGCCGTCGGCATCAGGCCCGTTGTCATCGAATCCGGGGCAGATATCTTCACCTGCGCAGACGCAGTCCCCGTCGGCGTCGTTGTCCGGATCGTTGGGGCACGCGTCGCAGGCGTCTCCGAATTCGTCGCCGTCCGCGTTCTCCTGGAGCGGATCGGTTGCCGACGGGCAGAGGTCCACGTCGCCGCAAACGCCGTCGGCGTCCACATCACTTCCCACGGGGCAGTTGCCGCACGTGCTCCCGTCCCCGCCACAGACGCCACAAACGTCATACGTAAGGGGCGCGGGGCAATTGCAGGGCTGGGTACAGACCGTCGCTTGGATCTCCTGGGGCTGGCAGTAAGGAAGTGGGCAATCGCATGCCGCACCGGTCCACCCTGGATCGCAAACACAGGTCCCGCAGTCACAACTGCCGTGCCCTGAGCACAAGTTGTCGCATAGCCCTGGCGGGCACACGCACTGCGGGCCACCATAACCATTTATGCAAACCAACTCGCCACAGATGCAAATGGCATTCACCGGAACTGGTGGGCAAGGATCGCACACACCCTGACAGAAGAAGCCGGGCGAATTGAAGCCGGGCCAGGTGTTATAGCATAACTCTCCGGGCAAACAGTCGTCCATGCCTAGAGCACACTCGTCGATGTCGTCACAGCCCTCCTCGGTACATTCGTAACCTTGTGGGCAGGGTGATCCAACGTCGCAGGGACGGCCGAGGCAGTCCCAGTACATGCCAGCATACCCGTCTCTACAGAAACCACCGCGACAGGTACTGCCTTCGGTGCAAGGGTCACCGTCGTCGCAAAAACTCCCGTCTGGAGCAAAAGTGCTGGGGGGGCATACGGCGTCGAAACCGTTACACGTACTTTGGCCACGGCAGGGCCCCCCACAGACTGTACCAGCCGGCGCAAGCGTGCAATCAGCCTGGCAGCAGGCCGAAGGGGGATCGCACTCCTCCCCCGCCTCGAGCAAACCGTTTCCGCAGATACACTCGCCATGCGCGATTTGCGCGGTGGCCGTTATCGCCAGCAACAGGTAAGCGACCCAGAGCACTGGGCGGCACTTATGACGCATCGTCTTCTCCTTCTCGAGTCATCAGGCGATGCGGCCGGGAGGCTCCGGCAGGGCGCCGTCGGGGTTCGGCGATCCCAATCGGCTGGGATTCCGCACTCGGCGGGTACGCAATGGTAGCGCGGCGCTGCGAAAGCGACCACGCAACGGAGCCAAACTCAAGTTCCAATTCAGTCGGCCCTTCGGCGTCCGTTCCTGCTACATTCGACTGTAATAAGCCGGTAGCGCGATCGGTGCGCGAGGCACTGGTCGGTGCGGACACCACAGATGATAGTCCGTCGAGACCGTCCGGGCCCTGACGAGGTTCCTTCAAAACTCTGGATTCTTCGTGGACGACGTGACCCAGATCCTTGCCGCAGTCACCAAGGGTGACCAGGCGGCTGCGGATGACCTGTGTCCCATGGTGTAGGCGGAGTTGAGGCGGCTGGCCGAATCCCGCATGGCCAGGACTCCGCCCGGTAATACGTTGCGGCCGACGGCGCTAGTGCATGAAGCGGCAATGCGGCTGGTCGGGGCGGTCGATCCGGGGTGGAGCGGCCGGGGGCACTTCTTCGGAGCGGCGGCGCAGGCGATGGGCGACGTTCTTGTTGAGCCGGCGCACAAGAAGGCCCGAATCACGCACGCGGGCGCCCGGAAACGAGTCGATCTCGATCGTGCAGCCGAGTCGGTCGGGCCATCTGCCCGCCTCCCTCCGTTGGTTTTGTAAACGCGTAGTGCGTTACGAGGTGTTGGCGCGCCTGCGGCGGGGTTCCACATGTCGGCTGAAGCCCGGTCGTGGGCATCCAGCACTGGCCAAAGTGCATCCTGTTGGCTCGACACGTGCGAATTAGTGCGAGAAAGGCGGGCGAATCGCCCGCCCTCCTTGGCTTTTCCGAGTCCTGGCATTGGGGTATCGCTTTCGAGTATCATGTCAGGTGAGGGGGTAGTCGACGCATCACTTCGGGCCATGAGTCGTACTTGCTCGCGCGCGGGCGAGCGTCTACTCGGAGGCAGAAGATGCCAACTCATCGGATGACAATCGGAGTCGGGTTTGTCGTGATGGCGCTGGCCGGCGCAGTCCTGGGGCAAACGAACGTCTACGTCGACACAAACGCCACCGGACCCGGGCACGATGGCGCGAGCTGGTGTACTGCCTACCGGGAGGTGCACGCTGCTCTTTCAGCGGCTGGACCGAACACCATCGTGCGCGTAGCGGACGGGACGTACCTGCCTGATCTGACCGGCTTGGCCGATCCGCGCGCCGCGACGTTCCAGCTCATCAACGGTGTGACGCTCAAGGGCGGTTACGCAGGCTGCGGGGCAACTGATCCGGATGATCGCGATGTCGGAGGCTACGAGACGATCCTCAGCGGTGACATCGGCGCCGCGGGTGTGGTTGCGGACAACAGTTACCACGTCGTCACCGGTAGCGGGACGATTGCGACGGCGGTCCTGGATGGCTTCACCATCACCGGCGGTTATGCCGACGGCGGCGGGTGGGAGGACCTCGGCGCCGGTATGAACAATACGACCGGCAGCCCGACCCTCCGCGACTGTACGTTTCGTGACAACAACTGCGCGCACGGGGGTGCTGGGATGTACAATCGTGCGAGCAGTAGTCCCGCACTCACGAACTGCACTTTCCAGGACAATACGGCCGCCACGTTTGGCGGCGGCATGCACAACTACGACAACAGCCGGCCGGTGCTCGACAACTGCCTGTTCATCGGGAACACCGCGACCGACGGCGGTGGCCTACAGAACCACACCGGCTGTAACGCCACGTTGACCAACTGTACGTTCACCGGCAACACGGCCACGACATCGGGCGGGGCTCTGCACTGCGTCGGCAGCAGTCCGACGTTAGCGAATTGCGTGCTGTGGGGCAACACGGCTCCCGCCGCCGCGGCGATCCACGATGACGCCACATCCGCCAGCACGGTGACGTACAGTTGCATCCAGGACGCCGTTCCCGGCGACGGGAGTGTTCCCTACGGGGGTGCGGCCAATGGCAACATCGATACTGATCCCTTGTTCGCCGCGGTGGATGATGCGCGTCTGCTGCCCGGCTCGCCCTGCATCGACGCGGCCGACAACGCGGCGGCAGCCGGCATCGCTACCGACCTGGACGGCTATCCGCGCTTTGTGGACGACCTTGATACAGTGGACACCGGTGTCGGCACGCCGCCGATCGTGGATATGGGCGTTTACGAATACTGGCCGGACTGCAACACGAACGGTGTTCCCGATGACGTCGACGTCGCCGAAGGCACCAGCGCGGACTGCAACACGAACGGCCTGCCGGATGAGTGCGAGACCCTGCCGGCCGGTGTGGTTTACGTCGATGACAGTGCGGTTGGCGGGCTCAACGACGGGTCGATCTGGACGGATGCGTTTGTGGAGCTGGCTGATGCGCTGACGTTCGGTGCATGCCGGGCCGAAGTGATCGAAATCCGCGTCGCCGGCGGTACGTACTCGCCCGACGTGAGCGGCCTCGACGATCCGCGCGGCGCGACGTTCAGTCTCGTCAGCGGCCTGGCGATCTATGGCGGTTATGCAGGTTCGGGAAACCCGGCCGACCCAGACGCCCGAGATATCGCTTTGTACGAGACCGTTCTGAGTGGCGATCTGCTAGGCAATAACGACCCCGACGCACCGGCGTTCTTTGTGGACGTGCTCCGCACCGAGGACTGCTACCACGTGGTCACCAGCCATGGCACAGACGCCACCGCCGTTCTTGACGGCTTTACCATTACCGCGGGACACGCGCACGATGTCTTGGGCGGCGGAGGGTTGCACAACACCGGCAGCCCGACGTTGGCTCGTTGCATCTTCCGCAAGAACTTGGGAAGCAGCCAGTCCAGTCAGGTCCGTGGGGGCGGGATGTACAACGGATCCGGTGGCAACCCGACTCTGATCGACTGCACATTCAGTGGGAATCAGGTCGGTAGCCGGCCTGCATATCCAGCCCGTGGCGGCGGGATGTACAGTCGCTTCGGCAGCCCGACGCTGATCAACTGCACTTTCAGCGGGAACTCGACTGTCGCCGGCACCAGCAGTGGCGCCGGCGATGGCGCCGGGATGTACATCGAGGGGGGCAGCACGACGCTGACCAACTGCACCTTCAGCGGGAACTGGGTCGACGTCGACGGCGACGGCGGCGGATTGTACAACTTCATCGGCAGCACGACGCTGACCAACTGCACTTTCAGCGGGAACTGGATCGAGCTGCGCGGCGGCGACGGCGGCGGGATGTACAGTCTCTTCGGCAGCCCGACACTGACCAACTGCACGTTCAGCGGAAACTCGGCCGACGGCGGCGGCGGCGGCGGGATGTACAACGATCAGAGCACCCCCACGCTGGCCAACTGCATCCTCTGGGGCAACACGGCCCTGACCGGGGCGCAGATCGACGATTCCCTTGGCTCCACGACTACCGCGACGTACAGTTGCATTGAGGGTGGATGGCCGGGCGACGGGAACATCGGCGACCTGCCGGCGCATGACCCGCTCTTCGTCGACGTCGACGGCCCCGATGACATCCCCGGTACCACGGATGATGACGTGCGCTTGTCACCCGGATCACCGTGCATCAACGCCGGTGACGATGCATCCTTGCCGGCGGACGCCCTGGACCTCGACGAAGACGGTGACGCCGGCGAGCCCATACCCATTGATCTGGACGGCCACGCCAGAGTGCTTTGTGGCGGGGTCGATATGGGGCCGTACGAATTCGGTATCGGCGACTACGATTGTGACGACGATGTCGACCTGGCCGACTACGCCGCCTGGCAGCGCTGTGTGACGGGCGAAGACGGCGGTCCTTACGCGACGGGTTGCGAGGCGTTCGACTACGAGTACGACGGCGACGTGGACCTGGACGACTTCACGCCGTTCCAGTTGCAGTTCGCAGGATCATGACCGTGAAGCGGCGGCGACGGCGTCGTACGGTTCCCCCGGCGATGGCCTACCTCAAGCACGGCCGGCTGGGCGACATTCGCGTCCGCGCGACCGGCGGTGATCAGGATTCCTTGACGGCGGCGATCATCTCGGTGAAGGCCTTCTTGGCGTCGTTGAAGAACATCAGTGTGTTGTCGAGTGCGAAGAGCGGGTTCGGGATTTTGGCGAAGCCGGGGCTGAGGCTTCGCTTGATCACGATGACCGTTCGGCACTTGTCTACGTCGATGATCGGCATGCCGGCTATCGGGGACGACGGATCGGTCCGTGCGACGGGGTTCACCACGTCGTTGGCGCCGACGACGATGGCCACGTCGACGGTGTCGAGCGTCGAGTTGATCTCGTCCATTTCCTTGAGCTTGTCGTAGGATACGTCGGCCTCGGCTAGCAGGACGTTCATATGCCCCGGCATGCGGCCCGCTACCGGATGGATCGCGTATTCGACTTCCGCGCCGCGGGACTCGAGCAGGTTGCCGAGGTCGCGGACGGCGTGCTGTGCCTGCGATACGGCCATGCCGTAGCCCGGCACGATGACGACACGCTGGACGCCGTCGAAGAGCATGGCGATTTCCTCGGCGGAGGTCGCCTTGATCTTGCCCTCGTAGACATCATCGGCACTGGGGCCGTCGGCGCTGGGGCCGAGCGTCGCGAACATGACGTTGGCGAGCGAGCGGTTCATGGCCTTGCACATGATGCTGGTGAGGATCAGTCCCGAAGCACCGACGAGCGAACCGGCGATGATGAGTACGTTGTTGTTGATGACGAAGCCGGTCGCGCAGGCGGCCAGGCCGGAGTAGGAGTTCAGCAGGGCGATGACGACGGGCATGTCTGCGCCGCCGATGGGGATGCTGATGAGGATGCCGAGGACGGCTGCGGCGATCACGAGCAGGAAGTACCAGACGGCGGTGGTCGGGTTCAGGACGACCATGACCGAGAAGACGATGCAGAGGATGAAAACCGTGCCGTTGAGCACGTGCCGTCCCGGCAGCAGAATGGAGTCGCTGAACCAGTACTTTTTGCCGCCGAACGTGAAGCACAGTTCCTTGAGCTTGCCGGCTGCTACCAGGCTGCCGAAGAGCGTGACCGAGCCGATCAGGCCGGATGCTGCGATGGCGATGAGGAACTGGAGCGACATGCCGGTGTTGGCGGCGGGGAGCACGCCTCCGGCGGCCTCCGCCGCTTCGGTGGCGGTGGCCACGTAGCCGATGGCGACGATGAGTTCCGCGCCTGCGACGAGGAAGGAGGCTGCGCCGCCGAATCCGTTGAACAGGCCGACCATTTGCGGCATGCCCGTCATGGGTACCTTCAGCGCGAGGATGACGCCGGCGATCGAGCCGATGGCGAGGCCGGCGATGATCCAGGGCCACTCGACGATGTCGCCGGCCCAGAGTGTGGCGACGACGGCGATGAACATGGCGAGGGAGCCCGTGAGGTTTCCGCGGACGGCCTTGCGGGGATGGGTCAGGCCTTTGAGGCCTTTGATAAACAGAATCGAGGCGAGCAGGTACGCCAGGTTCTGGATCATTGCTACGGTTGATGCTTCCACTGACTTAGCCCTTCTTGCGGAACATGGCGAGCATTCGATGCGACACGAGGAAGCCGCCGACGACGTTGACGGTGGCGAGTGCGACGGCGAGGAAGGCGAGCACGGCGGCTGTGGTTCCCTCGTCCTTGCCGGCTGCCATGAGCGCGCCGACCACGGTGATTCCCGAAATCGCGTTCGACCCCGACATCAGCGGTGTGTGCAGTGTCGGTGGCACCTTGGTGATGATCTCGAACCCCACGAAGATCGCGAGGACGAAGATCGTCAGCAGTAGAACTAGATCCGCTCCCATCTATCCGTTCCTTTATTTCGAGTCGGGCGCCTAGGCGGTCGCCCCGAGAAGTTCCTTGATCCTGTCGTTCACGACTTCGCCGTTACGCGTCAGCATCGTGTCACGGATGCACTCGTTTTCCATATCGAGATTGAGTTTGCCTTCCTTGTCGATGAGTTCCTTGAGGAAGGTCACGAGGTTCTTGGCATACATCTGGGACGCGTGGTAGGGCACGGTGGCTGCGAGGTTCGTCGGCCCGAGGATGGTGACGCCGTGCTCGACGACTCGCTTATCCGCCTGTGTCAGTTCGCAGTTTCCGCCGCGTTCGGCTGCGAGGTCGACGATGACGGAGCCGGGCATCATGCCCTTGACCATGTCGGCTGTGACGATGACGGGCGACTTCTTACCGGGAATGGCGGCGGTCGAGATGACGATGTGGGACTCGGCCACGACCTTGGCCATGAGCTCTCGCTGTTTTCGGATGAAGTCTTCGCCGAGGTCTTTGGCGTATCCGCCTTTGTCCTGGGCGTCGCCGGCGTCTAGTTCCATCTCGACGAACTTTGCGCCGAGGCTTTCGATCTGTTCTTTGACCGCCGGCCGCACGTCGTAGGCGTGGACGACCGCTCCGAGGCGGCGCGCGGTGGAGATGGCCTGCAAGCCGGCGACGCCTGCGCCGATGATGAGCACGTGGGCGGGCGTGATGGTGCCGGCTGCGGTCATGAACATCGGGAACATGCGCGGAGATTCGCCGGCTGCCATCAGGACCGCCTTGTATCCGGCGACGGTGGCCATGGACGAGAGCACGTCCATGCTCTGGGCTCTTGTGATGCGCGGCATGAGTTCCATGCCGAAGGCGGTGGCTTTGGTCGGTGCAAACTGCTTGACGGCGTCGGCGGCTGAGAGCGGGTCGAACATCCCGATGATCAACTGGTCGGGCCTCATGAGTTCGAGGTCGGCCTTTCCCTCGGTCGCGTTGGCGCCGAAGGCGCGGACCTGGAAGATGGCGTCGGCGGTCTTGAAGACCTCCGCCCGGTCGGTCACGACGGTCGCGCCTTTGTCCGTGTAGGCTTGGTCGGTGATGCCCGCGGCCTTCCCGGCTCCGGCCTGGATGTGGACCTGGTGTCCCGCCTTGATGAGTTGCGGGAGGGTGTCCGGTATCAGCGCCACCCGGACCTCGTCCGGATAGGTCTCTGTGGGAACTCCGATTTTCATATCCCGATTCCTGAGGTCACGTTGTGTTCTAAAGCCTGATGAAGGCCCTGGCGGTGGCTCGCCCGAGAGCCACAGCGCGGCCAGAGCATACACACTTGCGCCCGGATGGCCAACAGCGGGCGCGCGAAGTTTCTTGATGCCTTGCCTGGGCCGCCTGCCACTAGTACGGAGGGCGCGGAGCAAGTCCTGTGCCAGGCTGGGCGGTGGTAGGGCGGTGCGGAGGTCGAGTGGTGCGTCAGGCGGGGCAGGTACGGCCATCGCCGACCCGGGCCCTGTTCGGCTCGGGCCGGCGATGCCGGCTGCATAAGCTGTATTTCAATGTTTCGCTGACCCTCGAGCCTACTCAGCCATGCGGATGCGGACATTTCCGGTGCTCGTCGAGACCCTTAGCTTGGAGCCGCCTGCCCCTATCGTGCCTTTTACCTCACGGCGGGAAGCCTTGCCGCCGGACAGCGGCACGCTGCAATCGACTTTGCCCAGCTTCGTATCGGCCTTGAGTTCGAACGCGGTGTCGGCTCCGACGACGAGCTCGACGGCACCGTTAGCGGTGTCGATCACGCCGCCGATGGCGCCGCACTTGCTGAGGTCCGCCTTGATGCTTCCGTTGTGCGTGTCGAGCTTGATATCCGAGCCGGCGTAGGCAGCGGTTATGGCTCCGTTGTGCGTGTCGGCGCGGAGCTTGCCGCCGGACGACTCGGTGGTGACGTCGCCGTTGTGGGTGTCGGCAAGGACATCGCCCGTAGCCTCGGCGATCGTGACGTTGCCATTGTGCGTCTCGGCCTTCACGCCGCGATTGACCTTCTTGACGGTGATTTCGCCGTTGTGCGTCTCGACATCGAGAAAGAGGTCTGGTGAGGCGGTCACGTCGAACGAGACGGTCGCCTGCCAGTCCTTTTGCTTGGGGGTCTTCCATCGCCATCCGACTTTTCGGCCTGCGTCGCCTGCGGGCTCGATGAAGACCTCGACGGCGGCCAGGGCTTGTGCGGCGGCCTCGGGCGTCTTGCCTCCACCCTTCATGGTAACGGTGACGACGGGCTTGGCGTCGGGGTTGCCGGTGAATTCGATGGAGCCGTTGTGGGTTTCGACGTCGAGGGCCGTGAGCTTGGCTGCGTCGAGTGGCTTGGTTTCGGTCAGCGGCTCGGTCCAGACCGTTCCGCCTTTGCAGGCGGTGGCGAGAGCCAGGAGCGTTGTTACCGCGATCGCCTTGCACAGGATCGATAGATTGCCAGCCATGTTGCGCATCCTCCCGCTTGTTGTTTCGGTCGTCTGATGGCACGCGACAAGTCCGCGTGCAGCCAAGTATTACTTCGCCCGGATTCCGGCGTTATTTCCGGATTCGGGGGCATGCCAGCCTGGCGCACTGTGCGGTGGGTCCGAGATCATGTCAACGGGTCGAGCGTGGCGGCGGAGTGCCACAGGGCATTGCTCGAGAGCAGTGGCACGGCGTGGGGTGGCATGGGCAAACTTGTTTGCCCGTGTTCGGCCCTGGTGCTTCACGGGCAAGCTGCTGCTTGAGGCTGTCCGGGAATTCCAACTGGTCGAGGATTCATTGAGTGCCGTCGTGCCGGGTGCCGCTACCAAGCTTGGCCCTGAAGGGGCCTGATAGCTAAAGCCCAGGGCAACGCCCTGGGTAGGTCGCGACGCGTTGCGTGTTTAGCCCTGAAGGGGCGCGATGGGGCGTCCCTTATGACGCCCCTTCAGGGCTCGAAGAATCCGTCTTGCGCTCTTTCCCCAGGGCGTTGCCCTGGGCTATGGCTATTTCGCCCCTTCGGGGCTGAATCAGGAGCGTCGTGTGCGGAGGAGGACGAGGAAGATGGGTACGCCGACGATGGCCGTGATGACGCCGATGGGCAGGACGGTGCTGCCGAGCTCCCGGCCCATGAGCCAGCCGCCGGTTCGCATCAGGACTTGCGAGCCCCAGTCGCAGATGATCAGGAAGATGCCGCCGGTGATGGCTGAGGCGGGCAGGAGGATACGGCAGTCCGAGCCGCAGAGCAGCGTCACGATGTGGGGCACGACGAGGCCGACGAAGCCGATCGGTCCGCACTTGGCGACGACCGCGGCTGTCGCGACTGTGGCGACGAGTACGCAGACCGTCTGGAGCCGTCCGACGTTGACGCCACGGGCGAAGGCGAGTTCGTCGCCCATGCGGTATTGGTTGAGCGAACGGGCTGTCAGCGTGAGCACGACCCAGGCGGGGACGAGAAAGGGCAGCAGCGTGGCCTCTTGGGTGGGCGTGATCCAGTCGAGCGAGCCCATCATCCAGCGGACGGCTGTGAAGGTGACGCGTTCGTTGGATATTGCGGTGACGAGCATCATCATGGCGGAGCAGAAGAGCCCGAGCGTGACGCCGGCCAGCAGTAGCTCGTTGGAGGTCAGGCGGCGTGAGCCGCGTGCGACCAAGAAGACGGCCGCCACGACGAGGACCGCTCCGACGAAGGCCGAGAGCGTGAGGCTCGAGATTCCCCAGAGCGTGGCTGCCCATCCGAGGCGTATGGCGATCATGGCTCCGAGCGATCCGCCGGAGGCGATGCCGAGCGTGTATGGGGTCGCGAGCGGATTGCGGAAGAGCACTTGAAAGACGGCTCCGCACAGAGCGAGCGTCATGCCCACCTGGAGAGCGAGCAGCGTTCGCGGCATCCGCAGGCTGAAGCCGATATGGCGGGCCTGTTCGACGAAACCGGCCAGCTCTTCGTCTGAAACCACGCCGTCGTCATCCACATCGACCATGGGGCGATCGGCCAGCTCGTCGGCGGTGATATCCCACCCGAGCCTGGCACGCCAGGCGTCCCACCAGCCGAAGGATGAGGACTCGGTACCGATGCCGGGGCTGAGCACGACGAGGATGGTCAGCAGAGCGCCGCACGCGGCCAAACGTAAGAAGTATTGTCGTGGCGTGGCGCTCGTCATGGTGCTGCGTTCGATCCGTTGATGGGTACGATCCATCGCCGGTCGGCATGTCCTTCAATCGAGGCCGTGGCCATGTCGACGCCGTATACCGGGGCGAGGACTTCGGGTGTCAGCACGTCCGTCGGTGATCCGGCTGCGACGGCGCGACCCTTGTCCAGCAGCAGTACGTGCGAGCAGAAGCGCGCGGCGAGGTTCACATCATGGGTCACGACGACCACTGCCAGTCCGCTGGTTACGGCGCGGGCACGCAGCACGTCGAAGACGGCGAGCTGATGGTGCAGGTCCAGGGAGGCCGTCGGTTCGTCGAGCAGGAGCAAGGCCGGCTCTTGGGCGATGGCGGCCGCCAGATGGACGCGCTGTGCTTCGCCGCCGCTGAGCGTGCGGATCGGTTGGTCGGCGAATTCCGTTACGCCGCAGGTGGTCAGTGCGGCCTCCGCAACTCCGTAGTCCTCGGCTGACTCGAAGAGCCCGAGGGATCGGTGCGGGAAGCGGCCGAGTAGCACGACCTGCCGGGCCGACATATCTACATCGCTCGGCGGTTGTTGGGGGACGAACGCGATTTGCCTTGCGCGCTGCCGGTCGCTGATGTCGCTGAGGTTCGTGGCATCGAGCCGAAGGGTGCCGCCGTGCGGTTTGTGCAGTCCGGCCATCAGTCGCAGGAGCGTGCTCTTTCCGGCGCCGTTTGGCCCGACGATGGCCCAGCACTGCCCGCTCGTGACCGACAGCGAGATCGGGCCCAGGAAGTCGGGCTTGTCGGCGAAGCCGAAGCACAGATCGGTGAGCGTCAGCGTACCGGCAGCATCGCTACTCACCGCTTGGCTCCGGATGCAAGAGCCGGGAGACCTTGTCGATGATCTCGGCGTAACGAGGCGACGGGATCTGCACGTTGTCTTCGGTCATGAAGTAGACGCGCGAGCCGGTCACGGCTGGTATCGAGCCGAGTGCCTTCCATTGGTCGAGCATGCGGGTGCGCTGTGCGTCGGTCAGGTCGGCTTCCGGCATGAGTTCGATGACTACATCGGGGCGCCTTGCGACGATCGCTTCGGGGCTTACCTGGGGATAGGGCGCCTCGACATTCCCGAAGAGGTTCTGCCCGCCGGCGATCTCGATCATCTCGTGGAGGAAGGTGCCCTTGCCGGTGGTTAGGATGTTGGCGAGTCGATCGGGTTGGCGCGAGACCGTAAGTAGTACGCGCGGTCTTTTCCTATCGGCCACGCGACGGCGGATCCGGTCCAGCCGTTTCGAGAACGACGAAGCGAGGGCTCGGGCTTCCTTGTCCTTGTCGAGGAGTCTTCCTAAGTCGGTGATGCACTTCTGGATGCCGGTGATGGTGTCGGTCTTGTCGATGTAGACGGCGATGTGGCGCTGTGCGCAGAGGCTCTCGACCGATTCGCATCGCCCTCGGAGGACGAGGAGATCGGGTCGCAGGGCGATGATCTTCTCGAGGTCGGGGTCGAACAGGCCGCCGACGCGGGGGCGTTTCGCGAGTTGAGGCGGGTAGACGCAGAACTTGCTGACGCCGACGATGCGGTCGGCTGCCCCCAGGTCGCTGATGACCTCGGCTGCGTTGGGTGCGATGGTGATGATGCGTTGAGGTGTGGTTGGGTTGTTCTTGTTTTCGGGGCCTTCGGCGTGGCCGGTTTGGTGTGCGAGCGAAGTCACGGTCAGTCCGACAAGGAGCAGGATGCTCGCACAATGGCGAAGCACTGGTGGCAAGCCACCAGTGGCACCCGGCGCACAGCGGCTTCGGCGGGCCGAGCCCGCCCTACGAGACCGTAGGGTCCGCTGTGCGGACCGGGCTGCGTGTGTGGTCCGCACCGCGGGCGCTGCGACCGGTGTGGTCCGCACAGCGGGCGCTACGACCGGTGTGGTCCGCACAGCGGACCCTACGCTGTGCACGTTATTAGGTGCGGTGGTCATCGGCGCCATCGTAAGCGGCTGCGGGGTGATACGCCAACGCCGCGGCGTGCGTTTGGTTCCGACAGACCCCCCTCAGTCCCCCCTTGGCAAGGGGGGAAGCTCGGGCGCGGCAGCGGCCGGTGTCGCGTCGGGCGGTTACACGTGCGGGCGGGGGCGGTTACGCGTGCGGCTGGGGGCGACCACGCTTGCGGACGTGGGGCGGTTACACGTGGGGGACGAGGCAGATGTCCTGCACGCTGCGGCGGCAGATCTGGGCGACCGGGATCGTTGCCCGGGGTTTGTCGGGCGTGCCTGGCGACCAGCAGATGAGCCGATCTCGAACATCGTTTGTGGCGACGATCAAATCGGGCGCGATCTCGACGCGTCGCAGCGTTTGCCCGCCCGCCTCGTAGCGACAGGCGAAGTTGTCGCCGAGCACTCGGGCGTGGACGTAGAGCGAGGTATCGGCGTAGACGAGTCGCCGGACGCCGTGTGAGCAAAGCAGCCACAGCGATTCGACGGCGCGATGGCTTCCGGCGTGCAGTCGCTCCGGCCTGTCGTCCGCGGCACCCGACCATTGGAGCACTTCGCCTTCGGAAGTGCCGGCGATGAGGCCGCCGTCAGTGGGGGTCAGCGCCGAGATCGTCGTGCGGGCGCCGGTGTAGACGTGCGACGGAGCGTCGTCGCTGGAGTCGGCCGGCCAGCGGATGATCCGGTCGTCGATTGCGCAGAAGAGGTCGCCACCGGAGAAGGTGATGCCGCGCACCGTGTCGGCTTCGCGTGTCATGGACTCGAACCGCGATTTCGACTCGTTCGGTTCCGATACGTTCCATTCGCGGATGCCCAGTTCCGAGTGGCTCGCGAAGATGCGGTCGCCCACGACGGTGGCTGCGTTGAAACCGCCGCGCACGTTCGGAGAGCCCTGGACGCAGCAAGTCAGGTCCGGCGCAGAGGCGTCGAGCGGAAGGCGGTAGACGCCGGTGGCTGCCCCGAGTAGCAGCATGTGTCGACCATTGGCATCGGTGATCGTCTGGATGGACCGGACGGGCCCAGCCGCCCCGAGTACGGGCACGCGGCGGGCGGGCGCGTCCGTCTTCTTTGGATCGAAGAGGATGATCTCGTCCCCGGCGGCGACGGCGATCCAAGCTGTCGTGTCCGTCGCGGGTTCGGAGGCGAAGAGCGCCTCGTAGAGTTCGCCGCGCTGTTGCTCGGAGAAGGTTCGCATCAAATCGCCGAGCTGTACGTCGGGCGACGCCTCAGCCAGGTCGCGCAGTTGCGAGAGCATCGAAGCGAGATGGCCGAGGTGCTGGTCCTGTGCGTGTTCCAGGGCACGTTGGAGTTCGCGCGTCGCCTCGTGCTCTCGTTGTCGGGAGGCGACCCGTTCTTCTTCTTTTTGCACCTGCCGGAACGTGGTGGAGTCGATGGAGATCGTCGGCGAGGCGTCGAGCTTCAAGCCGGCTTCGAAGCAGGGACCTTTGAGCGCTGCGGTGACGGCCGTCACCATCGCGTCGGTGCCGGCTGCGTCGATCAGGGCGCTTGCTTCATGCTCGGTGGCGAACTTCGCCAATGCCGCTCGAACGTCGGTCTGAAGGAATCGCGCGAGGTTGGCCGTTGTCGCGACCCGATAGCTGCCCAGCACGGCCTTACGGAACGAGAGGAGTTCGGCGCGTTCGATGACGAGGCTTACACGGAGCCTGACTTCGGCGCGGCACTGGAAGTGGTCCTTCGTGGGAAGGCCGTCTTCTTCGATCGTTACATCCACCGGTGAGATGCGGACGAAGAGTATCTCCTCGGCGTCGTCGGAGCGCATGACCGCGCCCGGATCGACCATGGCGTGATCCCCGGTGGTCTTGGTGACCAGCGCGGCCCACTGCGCGGGGAGATCGTACGACCGCGTGAGCAGGCCGAAGATGTCGGAAGCCGGCATCAACGCCGCTACGCCGTCGGCGCGGTCCAGTAGTTGCTCCAAGTTGAACTTCTCTGCCATGGTCGCCTCTAATTGACGATTCCGCTCTTGTCGCCTTTTATTCTACGGTTTTGGCGGCTGGGAGGTCACTTTTCCCCTTGCGAGAACTTGTCATATCGCACCAGGTCGGACGCATGTACCGACGGCGGCGTCTGTTCGATTACCGATAGCACGTCCTTCAGATTGATCGGACGTGGGTCGCTTCCGGCGATGGCTTCGCGGAAGGGTATCTGCGCCGATTGCGCCGCGATGCTTCGGATGTCGGCTCCGCTGTATCCGGTGAGGCGATCGCACAGGGCGCCGAAGTCCACGTCGTCATCGAGCGGGCGGTCGCCGAAGTAGATTTCGAGCAGTCGGTAGAGGGCTGGCGGGTCCGGCAGGCCGACGTAAACCAGCGCGTCGAGCCGGCCGGGCCGCAGGAGGGCCTCATCGAGCATCCACGGCTTGTTCGTCGCGCCGACGAAGAGCAGGGCGCGATCGGACGAGCGATCGAACCCTTCGAGTTCTTGCAGTATCTGCGGCACGACGCGTTGCATGACGGTCGAGCTGTCGCTCTTGCGTTTGGGGACGAGGGCTTCGCACTCGTCGAGGAAGATGACGGAGACCGGTTCGGCCTTGGCTGCTTCGAAGAGTTTGCGGATGTTCTGTTCCGCCTCGCCGACCCACTTGCTTAGCATCTGTGCGGGGCTGACGACGAAGAAGGTCGCGTCGATCTCGTGGGCGATGGCCTTGGCGATCATTGTCTTGCCGGTGCCGGGCGGCCCGTAGAGCAAGACGCCGCCGCCGGTCGCGATGCCGTACTGCTTCGCCAGCTCGGGGTGGGCGAAGGGGTAGATCATCTTGAGGCGGATTTCCTCTTTGACGTCTTCGAGTCCGGCGATGTCGGAGAAGCCGATGTCCGGCTTGTCTTTGACGATCCAATCGGAGGCGTCGGCGCCGGAGTCATCTTCCTTCTCGCGCTGGCGTGCACCGCGAGCGCGGCGGCCTTTGTCGGGCGATTGGTGGAGTTGATCGCAGTCCTTGGCCAGGTCGATCAGCTCGGCCGCCAGTTCCTCGTGTTGCCGCTGGGCCTCGGGGGTCTTGGCGGACTCGGCGAGTTCCACCATGCACTCGGCTGCGTCGACGAGGTAGGTCTTGGCGGCTAGGTACTCGCCTTTCTTGTAGGCTGCCACGCCCTTGGTCTTGAGCCGTTCGAATGTTGCGAATGAGACTGCCATATTGTTTTCGAACTCATGTGGTCCGCGCGGCGGACGTTACGTTGCTGCTTCTCATGTGGTCCGCACAGCGGACCCTACCGCTCCGCACAGCGAACCCTACTTCAGTTCGTCTCGGTGCTGCGCGCGTCCCCGGTGGCTGCATGGTACGGTACGAGGCGCCACTTGCCACCCGGTCCGCTTCTAATGAGTCCGGCGCTTTGCCCGTAGCCTTCGCCATCATACTGGAGCGAGTAGATCGGCGCGCCGCTACGTGCCAGCCACTCGGGGATCGGGTCGCGCGTCATGAGCGTAACCAGCGAGAGATCATCTCGCGGGTGGGTGACGCACCGCGCGTACCAGAGCGGTCGAAGCACATCGAAATTGCCGACGATGGCGGCTCCGGGTGCGACCGCTGACAGGTCGACATCCACCAGCATCTGCCGGATATCGTATTTCTCGACCTCGCTCGCACGCACTGTCGCATGATACCCGGTCCACCCGGCTGCACCCGCGAAGCAGAGGGCGGCCACGAGGGTGACGCGGCGGCTTCGCGCCGGGAAAAGGACTGACAACGCTGCGCCGACCATCAGCGAGCCGGCCACCAGGAGCGGGAGCAGGTCCGCGGCTTGGCCGTAGATCCTGTAGACGATCACGTACGCCACGACGCTCAGGCACACCCACATGGCCAGCATCGCTCCGGCTGCGCTCATCCTCACGAGGCGGGCGGTGCCGATCGCCAGCAAGCACAGCGTAAGTGCGCATGCCATGGGCTCTTCGAGATCGAAGCGTTGTCGCAGCCAGAGCAGTTTGCTCTTGGCTTGCACGAGGGTCGTGCCGAAGGTTCCGCGAAACTGCTGCCCTGTCATTTCCCAACGCACGCGCGCCCAACGCTCGCCCAGATCCGTGCTCAGGTGTGTGCTCGCGCCGGGGATTTCGCCGGTGCCGGCCAGGTATTGCGTGATGTAGTTGTACTGCGTCGTGGGGACGTCGAGTGCCATGTACATCGCCACTGTGGCCACCATCGGAGCCAGCGCGCACAACGTGGTCATGCCGACGGGCCTCAGCAGTGGCCAGCCCCGTTTGCCGCTCCGGTACTCAAGGACGATGAGCGCCATGACAAAGGCGGCTGCGTACATCAGCGCCGGCGGGCGGTTGATTGCCAGAAAGCCGAAGAGGCCGGCTGCCGTGTAGAGGTCACGGCGGCGCCCGAGGCGTTCGTACTTCACGAAAAGGTAGATCGACGCAGCCAGCAAGAGCAGCGAAGGGGCGTATATCTCCGGGACGGTCATGCTCAGCCATGTCTGCTGGAAGAGTGTAAGTGCCATGGCCAGCGAGGCGGCGATCAGCACGTGCAATCCCAGCCGGACCTGGAGCACCGCGAGGAGGGCAAGAGCGCCGACCATGGATGCGAAGCAAGCCAGGGTCACGATGTAGGCGGGGTCAACGAAGAAGAAGAGCTTGCAGACGACCCAGCCGGCGGCTGCATAGCCCAGGTAACCCGGCGGGTGCATGATGCCGAGTGTGGCGCAGGCCACCTGCATATCGCCCGGGTCCCCGCGGCAAATGCCGGGTGCCAGCCTCGGCAGGGCTGTCGCGATTAGCACCAGCATGGCCGCGGCCAGGACGATGCGCTCGAAGCGGGTCAGGGGGCGCCATGGCTGTGGCGGGCTGTCGGTGCCCGGCGGCGCGTTCGAGGTGGCCGGGTGACCGTCGTTCGATGGTGATGGCGTGGCTCTATCGTTCATGGGTGCTTATGAGCGAGCGTCGCTACGATGCTCTCGTTCAACCTCCCCCAGCCCCTCCTTAGTAAGGAGGGGAGCTAATCGCGCGGGCCGACCGTGCCGATGCTTGCCCACCCCGCCGATGCTTGCCCACCCCGCCGATGCTTGCCCACCCCGCCGATGCTTGCCCACCCCGCCGA
>JAJDDX010000071.1 GCA_029260055.1 Phycisphaerae bacterium | reverse complement strand
GCAAGGTAGACGGGAAGGTCAGGCGCGGACCGACGTCTAGGTGGTCTTCGCTGACCGCGCAACGAGGTCGCGTGGGTCTTCGTCGTCGCCACGTTCGCGCTTTGATCAAGAGGTCGCGCGACGACGGGTTGGGCGCTCGGTGCCGTCAGGGGTCGTGCCGGTCGCGACGCCTTCGGGCGTGAGGTTCAGAGCGGGCAGCGCCTCGATCGCCCCCGCCACGTCCAGCAGCTTCGGATCGGTGTAGATGTTGGCGGTCAGGTCAGGCTTCGAGTGCCGCATCGCGGCTTGAACCGTACAAAGCGGGACGTGCGCGGCGCAGATGTGGGTGCAGAACGTCACCCTGAAACGCCGGGCAGCCGGTCGCGCGACCGCCCCTACACCATCGACACCCCACCTGCAGACCGTCGTCAGCGACCTACGAATTCCCGAATCCGGGAATCTCGCGGCCGCCAGAATTCCCGCAAACGAGAAGCCACTCGGTGCGGGCAGCTCGGGAGCGGCCCGCGTCGTCGCCGCGGAAGGTTATGGATGCAGCTAGAACAGTCCGCACGCGTGGTTTTCGGGCTGCGGCAGCTCGCCCGTGCCCGAGATGGGAAGGTCCCCATAGCCGCCCGTTCACGGAATGGCGCGTGCAGCGCGGTTTTAGGAGGTGTACGTCGCGGCCGCGGAGATGTGACTCGGTGGTGCTGTTTCCCGAGGAGATGCGCAGGTGTCCAGGACGATCATCAGTTTCTCGTTGCTTTCCGCGCTGAGTGCGTTTACCGCTATCGCCGTGTCCGGCACGGCGTTTCTTCCACCGATCTATCCGGGCAACGCCGGCCGCCTCGGTGGCACGCTTGGAGATGGTGTCGATGGCCCGTTCGACGGCATCGTGGACGCCGCGGACTGGACGTTCAACGGGTACGGCGGCTACGAGGGCGCCATCACGCTGTTGACCGACTCCGCCTCCCAGTTCGAGCATCGCATCGTGTGGGAATACGACCTGTCGAGCGTGACGTTCGCTCCGCCGCTAACGGCGACGCTGCACTTCAGACTCCGCGGCGTGCCGATCTTCCCGTTTCCCAACGTCGACGTCCACGTGTACGCCTACACGTCGGACCTCGCTGAATCCCTGGCGGACTACGATTCGCTGCCAGCGAGCCTGCAGGGCCTCGCCACGGTCGTGGCCTTCCAGGAACAGGACTACCAGATCGACGTCTCCAGCGCGGTCGCAAGCGTGGTGCAGAGCGGGACCAAGCGAATCGGGTTCCGGTTCCAGATCGCGCCTTCGACGCCCTATTCGGCCAACCAGGCGTTCATGGACGCCGAGGATGTCGACAACACCACCAAGCCCTATTTGGTCGTTGTCGAGGGCGGACCCACGGACTCCGACGGGGACGGCGTACCTGATGACTTGGACGTGTGCCCGGGCTTCGATGACAACGTCGATACCGACGGCGACGGCGTGCCGGATGGATGCGATGTCTGTGCCGGCTTCGACGACACCCTCGATGCCGATGGCGATGGTGTGCCGGACGGCTGCGATGCGTGCCCGCTCGATAATCCGGATGACACGGATGCCGACGGTGTCTGCGACTCTGACGACCTTTGCCCCGGCTTCGATGACGGCGTAGACGGTGACGGCGACGGTGTGCCTGACGGGTGCGATAGCTGCGCGGGCTTCGATGACAGTGTCGACGGCGATGGAGACGGCGTTCCGGACGGGTGCGACACGTGCCCGCTCGATAATCCGAACGACACGGACGGAGACGGCATATGCGATTCGGACGACGCTTGCCCGCTTGATAACCCGGACGACACGGACGCCGACGGTGTGTGCGACTCGGACGACATCTGCCCCGGCTCGGATGACAACGCGGACGGCGATGGTGACGGTGTGCCGAACGGATGCGACGCGTGCCCGCTCGACAACCCCGACGACACGGACGCCGACGGTGTCTGCGATTCAAACGACATCTGTCCCGGCTTCGATGACAACGCAGACGGCGATGGCGACGGTGTGCCCGACGGATGTGATGCGTGCCCGCTGGACAACCCGGATGATACGGACGCCGACGGTGTATGCGACTCGGACGACGTTTGTCCGGGATTCGACGACCACGTTGACTCGGACAGCGATGGCATCCCCGATGGTTGTGAGATAGCCCGGCCGATGCCCGCAGCCGCAATCGACATCGCGGGCACCGTCAAGCCGTGTTCGACGGACGCCGACTGCTTGGATGGCCTTTCCGCGGCGTCGGAGATCTACTGCATAGCGGCGCCGGCCGACGGCGGCGGCGCGGGAACGTGCTACGTGCGGCGGAACCGGTACGTGTCGATCGATCCGAATCCGAATAACGCCGGCGCCATAACCGCGCGTCGCGTCAAACTGTCGACGGGATCGGTCCTAGGCTGGGTCGGTCCTCCGGCATCCGTGACGGTAGCCGGACCGGAACCGAGTCCGCAGTGGCTCTCGCGCGTCGAAAGCACGCCGACTTATATGGACTGGAGCACCGTGGGGACGGTGCACCTGGGCGATTGTGAGATATCACCGGGCCACGCCTACGTCATCCAGTCTATCGAAGACGGCAGCAATGAAGGCGACGAAGCCGGCTACTCCGAGGCATTAGGCCTCGAAACCGTGGCGATGTTCGGCGATGTCCTCGGGTCGAGCCCCACCATGCCGCCGGACACGATCCGGAACTTCAAGGACATCTCGGCGCTGGTGCGCGGGTTCCAGAGCACGCAAAGCGAACCGAAGGTATGGCTGGACCTACAAGGCGCGCTGGCCACACCGGAAGAACCCGACTTCAGTGATATCAACTTCAACGACATCAACTGGGCGGTGAAGGGCTTCCAGGGCGAGGTCTATCCGTTCGCTGCTCCTTGCGATTGCCCGGGACAGTCCTGCCCGTAGGGCTCGCCGGACCGCCGCACTGACGAGGGATATGACGGCTCTGAGTCGCGGGAGTGTGCCCGCCGACCGACGATTCTGACGCTGCTTCCGCCGGGCGCGGCCCTTGCGTGCCAGGTCATTCGCGCGAGCCGGTGGTTACGTGCGGATCGGTGCTCGGCGTGCCGTCCCAGACGCGGACCGTGCCATCGGCGCTCGTCGAGACGATCTTGTGGCCATCTGGCGTGAAGGCGACTTTGGCAGCGATGTCGGTATGACCCTTGAGGGTCAGCAGCTTGCGATACCGCGTGAGATCCCAGACGATGATGTCGTGGTCGTACGAGGCCGATGCGATTCGGTTATCGTCTGGCGAGACGGCAACGTGCGCCACATTGTTGGTGTGGCCAGCGAGCGTGGCGAGGCATTGTCCGTCTTCCGCATCCCATACGCGGACTCTGTTCTGCTCGTCTCCGGTGACGATCCGTTGTCCATTCCGCGTCCAAGCGGCCGCCGCGGTCTTCGAGTCGTCCGTCTCGAAAACTCGCAACAAGTCCCCAGTCGAGGCGTCCCAGAGGCGCATGGCCGGCGCGACCGAAATCACAGTGCCTCTCGGCGCCGAATTGAACGTCAGCAGCTTGGTGCCGTCTGGAGATAGCGCCGCCTTGTGGTGCCCTTCGACCGTAGACAAGATGCGCTTGTTGCCGAGGTCCCAAACGGCGATTCTGCAATCCTCGCTTCCCGCCGCCAGCTTGCTTCCGTCCAATGACCAGTCGAGGCTCACGACGTAGGCATCGTGACGCAACGTGGTAACTACGTCACCGTCGGGCACGCGTACGATGTGAACCTCCCGGCCTTCCGCCTCGGGATAGGCCAACAAATCGCCGTCGGGGCTGAATGCCACGCACTTGGGTCGCGACGTGCCTATTTGCCTCGTCGAGACCACCCCGTACGTCTTGGCGTCAAAGATCCTCAGCACTTTGTCACAGCCCGCCCCGACGATCCACCGGCCGCACGGTGAACATGCCAGCGCCTCGGCGATTCCGTTGTGCTTTGCAGTGACAAAGCGTGTCGGGTCGCGTGCGGTATCCCACACGCGCGGGCCGCCTTCGCCATGGGACAGAAGGCGGGTTCCGTCCGTGCTGAGACTCACGCCCGACACGGCACCATCATGGCCGATCAGACGGCGCACAAAAGACCCGTTGGCGACGCTCCGAAGCTCGACCCGTGCCGGCGTGGCGACCGCTGCCAGACCGCCATCCGTAATCGCCAGTCCGTCGATTCGCTCGTCGAACGGTCCCCATCGGTCGATGATCTCGCCGGATTCGACGTCGGCGACGCACACCCACCGATCCCATCCGCATGAGAAAAGGCGCTTTGTCTCTACATCGAAGTTCAGGCCGCGGGCCATCCCCTGGTGGACTTTCTGCGCGGACAGCAACTCGGCGGTTTCGAGATCCCACAATCGGATCATGCCTGAGGAATCACTGGTCGCAACCAGCCTAGAGTCACGCGACACGGCGATTCCGTGGACCCGCTCCGAGTGCCCCGTAAGCTCGGCCAGGTGCGTGCCGGTGGCGACTTCCCAGATGTAGACCACCGGCGGTCGTCCACCCGTAAGTAAGAGACGGCCGTCCGGGCTAAAGGCCAACGCCTCCGACGCCCTGTGGCGGCTGGGATTGTCGGTCGGTAGCTCCAGCACTATCTCACCGGTGGCCGCGTCCCAGATCCTCGCGTGGTAGCGAATCCCGCCGACCGCGACGAGCGCACCGGTCGGGCTGAAGGTGACGACTGGATAGGCCGTATCATCCGTCGTGAGCGTGTGGAGTTCCGCGCCGGTCTTGCCATCGTAGATGGTCAACGTTCCCGGCAACTCGTTCTCGCTCGTCAGTTCCGCAGAAAGGCGGGTAGCCGCGACCAAGCTCCCGTCGGGAGAGATCGCAGCCCCTCTTGCGTCCGGAAAGTGAAGCAAGCTGCCGTCTGTAAGACGGTTCAGATGATGCCACTCCCACCCGCGCAACGCCACCGGAGCCTCAGCCAGCGCCGATTTCATCGTGCCGACGTTCCCGGCTGCGTACGCCTGCTCGGCATTCGAGATGGCGTTGACGTAGAGGCTCTCGCGGAGCGCGGTCGCGTTCGTTTCCGACTGTTGGTAGAGGTAACTAAGTCCGACTACCGTGCCGGTTGCCAGCAGAACGAAACCCGCAAGGGCCATGGCTGCGACGCGATGGCGGGAGATGGTCTTTTTCAGCACGTACCACGGGCTGTCGCGCCGGGCTTCGATCGGCCTGTTTGCCAGGAAGTGCTCCAGGTCACCCCGAAACGCCTCGACCGAGGCGTAGCGCCGGTTGCGGTCCTTGTCGAGTGCTTTGAGGAGCACGGTCTCCAAATCGCCGCGGAGCAGCTTGTTGAAGGTCGACGGGCGCCTGGCCGGGTCCTCGCGCACGATGCGAGGTATATCGAACAGGTGCGTGCCGTCCAGATCGTAAGGCAACCGACCCGTGAGCAGTTGATACAGCACGACGCCGAGCGAGTAGACATCGCTGCGCGTGTCGACCGCGTCCGGCCTGCCGGTGCACTGCTCCGGGCTCATGTACTGCGGCGTGCCCATGAGCTGGCCCGTCTCGGTCACCAGCGTCATCTCCGTCGGGCTGCCGCCGATGGCCTTGGCGATGCCGAAGTCGATCACCTTCGGCGCGGCCTGATCGTTGACCTGTGTCACGAGGATGTTCGACGGCTTGAGGTCTCGGTGGATGATGCCGCGGCGGTGGGCATGCTCGATGGCGTGGCAGACCGCGACGAAGAGACTCACGCGCTGCCGAAGCGCCAACTCACCCTGTTGGCAGTAGTCCAGCAGCGGCACGCCGTCGACGCGCTCCATCACGAAGTAGGGCCGGCCATCGGTGGTCATTCCCGCGTCGTAAACCGTGGCGATATGGGGATGATCCATCATCGCCAGGACCTGTCGCTCCGCCTCGAACCGCGCGACGACCTGGCGCGTGTTGACACCGACACGTAGCACCTTCACGGCTACTTCACGGCGGACCGGCCGGCTCTGCTGTGCAAGATAGACGACGCCGCAGCCGCCCTCACCGAGCTTCTCGGTGACTTCGTATTGACCGATGCGCTCAGGCATCGGCTCAGGCACGGCCGCCATCCCCGCGATGGGGGGATTCTCCAGGAAGCTGTCGAGCCCCCGGTCATGCTCGGCCAGCAGACGCTCGACTCGCCGGCGGAGTTTGCCATCGCCATCGCATTGTGAATCGAGGTGCGCGGCCCGCTCACCAGTTGGCAAATCAACGACCGCGTGGAAGATCGTCTCTGCTCGGGCGGTCGGGTCACTCGCGGGATTCGGAGTCACAGGAGTCCTCGTCGCTGAGCTCGGCCGAAATCCATGACTTGATGTACCGCCAATCGCGCTCGACCGTGCCGACCGACACCTCTAGCACAGTGGCCGTTTCATCCACGGTCAGCCCGGCATAGTAGCGGAGGTTGACGATCTTACCCTTGCGCGGGTCCTTGGCTTCGAGGCGTTGTACCGCCTCCTCGAGCGCGATCACGTCGGCCGACGGCCGCGGCGCGGCGATCGTCACCACGTCGACATCCACGCGAGCTCGGTCGCCACCGCGTTTGAGAGTCGCCCGGCGGCGGGCCTCCTCCACCAGAATCCGACGCATCGCCCGAGCGGCCGCGGTGAAGAAGTGCCCGCGGTGCTCCCACGCCGGTTCGTTCTCCCCGATCACGCGCAGGAAGGCCTCATGAACCAATGCCGTGGGTTGCAGGGTATGGCCGGGCTTCTCCTTGGCCATCATCGACTGCGCCACCTTGCGGAGGTGGTCGTAGACGAGCGGCAGGAGGTGTCCCGCGGCGGCAGAATCGCCCTTGCCGGCGGCAATCAGCGTGGTCGTGATAGCTGCGTCGGTATCCCCGGCCAAGGTTTTCTCCAATGGGGCGCAGGTTTTCGGGCACGTTTCACGCCTATGGAACTGGAGGATTGCCACGGCCCGAACGGCGGCTCCCTTTGTGCCAGTGTACCGTCCCTCGATGGCGGATTCCAGTGGTGTAGCCGCTTACCGGATGTGCGCCCTCCATAACGTGAGGAGAGCGCCGATCGAGGCGTTCGTTCGAGGTGCGCTCCTGCCTTGGTGCTTCGTTTCCACCGGGTTGCAGGGTCTGGTAGCGGTCTGCGCACCATCCGCAGCGATCCTGAACACCACCATGTTGGAGGGAATCGGAATGTACATGTCGAAAACCGCCCTAGTCGGATTCGCAGTGCTCGCAGCCACGACAACAGCGAACGCGGGCGATCGGGGAGCCATCGGCCTGCCGCAGTACATAAACGCCACGTGCGAGTGCGTGACACAGGCAAGCGGCTTCGGCGGCGGCGACGGCACCGTGAACGCTCCCTACTGGGTCTGCCTGCCGGAGCACTTGGACGCCATCCGGAATGACGTGACCGCACACTACGTCCAAACGGCGGACATCGACATGGCGGCGTGGGGTAACGTCACGCCAGTTGTCGGCTGGGCCGGCGATTACAACGGGCAGAACTTCACGGTTTCCAACCTGACGGTCGCTGGAACTGTTCAGGCCGGCCTATTCGCCAATGTGCTCGGCAACGGGCACGTCTCGTATATGCACCTCCGTAACGTTTCGGTATCCGGTACCGACCAGGTTGGAGCGCTCGTCGGCTTTTGCGAGGGGCACATCACGCGATGTTCCTCCGTCGGGACTGTCACCGGAACGGAGCGAGTCGGCGGTCTTGTCGGCTTTCATTGGCCCGAGATCGACGGCGACCCCGGCAGCATCACGGAATGCTGGACGCAGGGCCAGGTCACCGGCGGCACGTGGGTCGGCGGCTTGGTCGGCTACAACTCAGGCCCCGTTTGGATGGCCTATTCCAACGCCGCTACGCACGCGAGTGTCGGTCACGGCGCAGGCCTCGTCGGACGCGGGGATGGAACGCTGTATCACTGCTATTCGTCCGGGCTCGTAACGGGCGGCGCTCCGCTTGGCGGACTGCTCGGCTCCGAGGAAGACTCGGCGCACCCGACAACCGACAACTGTTACTGGGATGTCGAGACCTCGGGCCAGAGCAGGTCCGCGGACGACGAGCAGGACTTCGGGTACAGCTACCCGAGGACGACCGCTGAGATGTACTCGCAGACGGGCTACGGCGGGTTTGATTTCTCCGGGTTATACGGCGTCTGGACGATCGATGAGGGCAACGACTACGCGCGCCTGATCAACGAATCCTTCTACACGCCGAAGTACTGCGGGTGCGACGGCAACGGCGACGTCAACAGCGATGGCTTCATCGACAGCGCCGACTACACCATCGTACGCGACTGCGCCACGCACACAGGCGCGCCGGATTGCTCGGGCTGCACGAACACCTGCGACATCAACACCGACGGATCCGTGGACTACATCGACTGGGGCATCTCGATCTGCCTCGGCTGGCCCTCACCGATCGACGACTGCTGCAACCTTCCGACCGGCGCGTGCGATCTGATGGACCCGTGCGTGCCTTGCGTGATGACATCGCACGAGATCGCCTGCGACAACCTGGCCGGTCCGGATGCCTACCAGGGTGACGGCACGACTTGCCCGCCGCCGCCGGCCCCTTTGTGCCCCGCGGACGTCGACGGTGACTGCCAGGTAGGCTTCGGCGACATGTTCGCCATCGCGACCTGTGCCCACACTGGGGATTGCTCCGGCTGCATCAACGATTGTGATGCGGATGGCAGTGGGCAGGTCGACTTCATCGATGTGGCCATTGCGAACTGCCAATGGATGGGCAATCCGCCGGATAGCTGCTGCAGTCCGACGACCGGGGCGTGCCAGCTTGCCGCCTGCGGTCAGTTCTCCGACCTTGGTTGCGTGATCACGGATGCCGCGACCTGTGGCGGAATCCTGCTACAGGGCTTGTATATGGGCAATGGCACAACCTGCGGGCCGCCGCCTCCGCCGACTCCGTGCGATACCGATGTGAACTGTAGCGGCGGGCCCGACATCGATGATATCAACACCGCGATGAGCTGCGCCTCTGCCGGAGACTGTGCCGCCTGCACCAGCCCGAACCACTGCGACATCGATCTGAACGGCGAAGTAGATTTCGTCGACGTGGCGGCTGCCTACTGCACCCTCTTCGCCCCCGCGCCGGATTGCTGCGCGGTACCGGTCGGTGCCTGCGAGACGCAAAGTCATGGCTGCATCGAAACCACGCAGGCGTTCTGTACCGGCTTCTTCGTAACTGGTGGCGTCTATCAGGGCAACGGCACAGCCTGCCCAAACACCGAGCCGATCCCGACCGTCTCGCAGTGGGGTCTCGTCGCCATGACGCTTCTGCTGATGACCGCAGCCACGCTCGTGATGCGCGGCCGCGGTGCGGTTGGGTCCTTGTAGGAGCCCGTGCCGTCCGCGTGGCAACGACGCCACGATACGATGAGTGCGCAGCACCGGCCCCGCACCGAACCTGACGGATGCCTCACCCGCCGCGCGCCGACGCCGCCGCTGTGCGCACGAAAAAAGCAAGGCCGCCGATGCTTCGACGACCTTGCTTGTCTTGATCTTGTCGGTGTCGCTTAGTAGCGGTCGCGACGGCCACCGCCGCCACCGCCGCCACCGTAGCCACCACCGCCGCCACCGCCGCCGCCGTAGCCACCACCGCCGGTGCGCGGGGCGCGAGGCTTGGCCTCGTTGACGGTCAGGTTGCGGCCGCCGTGCTGCTGGCCGTCCAACGCCGAAATGGCCGCCTGGGCCTGGTCGTCGGACTCCATCTCCACGAATCCGAAACCCTTGCTTCGTCCGGTCGAGCGGTCGGAGATAACCTCGGCGCTCAGAACCGTACCGTGCTCCCCAAGCAACGTCTCCAGATCGGAACTGGTCACGTCATAGCTCAGGTTTCCGATGTACAACTTCTTGCCCATGAGTTCTTTCCTGTTCAAAGGCGATTCGACCCAGTCTTTACTTTCAGGGCCGACTTGAAAGGGGCCGAACATTCGACCCGGCGGCAGGAACAGCGAAATAGGCAGAAAGGCGCAGGACTTCAGCGAAGCAGCGACCTAGGAGCCGGTCGTCAGATCCAACCATGGCAAATATTGTAGCGCGCGGACGACCGAGCACAACGGCGTGTCAACCGAAAAAAAGAGGATTCTGTAGTTCTTTGTGACGGGGGCGCCGGTCGAGACGCGCGGCGTGAGCGGGCCGGCGATCACGCGCGATCGTCACTTTGGGGTAGATGCCACGGGGTCCCCTACGCTCGCCACGCGCACCTGCAATGGGATCAGAGCCCCCTGAGGGGTACCCGGCAGTGCGTGGCTCGCGACCTCACCCCCGACGCCGCGCATCGGAATCGGGCTCGTGGGCGGGGCTGTCTTACGCCGGACGTTGCCCCGTGTGAGGCGCAGCGCCCAACCGAACGTACGGCGTATGGTCTTGCCCAGACCCCACATCCCGACCACCTGCATACCCGCATCCGCCAGATACAGCCGGCTCTTGGGGCGGACGATGCCCCACAGGAACCGGAGCGGATTATAGAAGTAGAGATACGCCGCCATGAGGTTGAACTGCTTGCGCCACGGCTGCTCGTGCTTCGACGCCACCACATAGTTGGCATCGAGCATGTACGGCTCGATCGTTCGGCCGCCGGCGCTTTCATACACCATCCCGGAGGTGAACGTTTCCTCGTACAGTTTCGACCCCGTCGCCGGCGAGATCATCAGGACCTGAAGGCTGATCGCACCGGCCTTCCGCAGCAGCCGCACCTGGTTGAGCAACCCGTACTCGCTGCCGCGCGAGTACAACGGCTGGCTGTCATGGTGCATCATCATGGGCATCGGGCAGATGCCGTGGCGCTGGAGCAACCGGAACGCCTCGCTGGTCTTGTCGACGCTCTGGCCCTTCTTGATGAGTGTCGCGGTCATGTCCTCAACGCCCAACCAGAGTCCGCGGACACCGGCTGTGCGCACATCACGGAGGTGATCCTTCAGCAAGAGCGTGTCGTGCACCGTCACCTCCGTCCCCCACCGCACCTTCTTCCGGATCGGAACGCCGTCGATCTTGGTCCGCGCGAGCGTGTCGATGATCTCGAGCGTGCGCTTTTCGTCGTTGAAGAAGTTGTCATCCGCGCCGAAGTAGTACGGAATGCCGAACTCGCGGCTCAGACGCGTGAACTCGTCCGCGATGCGCGCTCCGCTCTTGACCCGATGCTGGCGCTGGTTGTAGGCGGGGATCGGACAATAGGCACAGGCGAACTTGCAGCCGAACGTGAGGATCAACGATGCGGTGGTCGAATACTTGCCGACCAGCCCGTCGGGCAGCGCCTGCGCACTCAGCGTGCGATTCCTGCTCGGCGGCTCGAGCAGGCGGTACCCGAGCACGGGGTGCGGCAGCTCGTCGAGATCACCGACCAGCCGCTGAATGCCCGTGTCCACCAACTGCTCAGCCATTCCGTTCGAGTCGGTTCGCGCGTAGACGAGCCCTGGAATCTCGTCGAGCAGTCCGCTGTCACGGGCACGAAGAAAAGTCGCCCGCATGGACTCGTCCGCGCCTCGAATCGACAGCAACACCTCCAGCATACTCAAAAGGACGTATTCCTCGCCGGTGACCGACACGTCGGCGCCCCACGGGTCAAGTGGGTCGCCGCTGAACATGTCCCACGGCTCGTAAATCGTCTTCGCGCCGCCGGCAATGATCAGTGGTCGATGTTCGGGGTCGATACGGCAGGCGTCGCGGATGAGGTCCTTGCACTTCTCCGCGTGAATCTGCATGCTCGAAACCATGAACATGTCGGGGATGCGCCCGTCCAGCCGCATCCGCGAGGGCTGGAAGTTCCGGTTCCATTGTTGAAGGACAATGCGCGTCTTTTCGAACCCGGCGTCCGCCATGGCCGAGCCGATGGCGCGAACGCCCGCGGGGGCCATGCGCATGTCAGCGTAGATGAAAGGAAGCATACGCGTCCGATGATCGAATGCGCATGCGATCACCGTGGTCAGGTCGTGCCGGCCGGAGTGCGTCCGCAACCGACGGATCAGGTCGGTCAGCGCGCCCGACTCGAGCAGCTCATCACCACGGACTCGTCGCGGTAGCTCCATCAACGGCTCTCGCAATCGGATGTCCCAGCCATCCGATGGGTCTGGAAAGATGCCACCCGGCCCTCATCGCCACGCCATACCCGCACGGTATGCACCTGATCTTTGTAGCTCGCCGATTGGCTACCGGCAACAGCGCCGGGCGTGGGCCGACCTCCGCGCCGGATGTGGCACGTCACTCGACATCAAAGGGATGCGGCGGCGTCCGCGCCCGCTATTGTGCGGTACGATGGTGCGAAGCCGCGCGCTGCCGCGGCAATCGAGCGTCATACCCGGCGTCACGGGGTATAAAAAAGCAAGGCCACCTGTCGGTGGCCTTGCCGTTTCGATTGCCGTCTTGATTGCCTAGTAGCGATCGCGACCGCCGCCGCCACCACCGTAACCGCCACCGCCGCCGGTGCGCGGGGCACGCGGCTTGGCTTCGTTGACAGTCAGGTTGCGACCGCCGTGGGGCTGACCATCCAACGCGGCGATAGCCGCCTTGGCTTCCTCTTCGGAGTCCATCTCCACAAACCCGAACCCCTTGCTCCGGCCGGTCGAGCGATCGGAAATGACTTCCGCACTCTGGACGGTACCGTGTGGCGCAAGCAGCGTCTCCAGATCGGAGCTGCTGACGTCATAGCTGAGGTTCCCAATGTACAATTTCTTACCCATCGCGTTCTCCTGTCGATGGCATGCGCGACCCGCGGGGTTTACTTTCAGGGTCGTGGTGAAAGAGGCCGACCTTCCGGCCACGAAGGTAGGAAGACGATTCTGGCGGTCTGTTCCGGACTTGAGTAGACAAGATCAGATACGTGCCTTGTGTCGACGAACCAACGCGCGAAAGTATACCCGGTACGCCGGATGGGTCAACCTACGCTGCAGGTATTTGCAAATACGACACCATGAGAACATGCAGCTTCGCTTTATATTCGATCCGCATCCGAACGGCGAAGCCGTCTCTACCCAGAGCAAAAGAAGAGCACCGCAACTTCGGCCGGAAGTCCGTCCGCCGGTCTTGCCCCTGCGGGCGGGGCAAGGCGTGATCCTGGTCTGGGCTCCTCGGCAGGCCGATAAGGCAGGAAAGGCGGGCGGCAGGGATCCACCGGCGGCAAGGTCAAGCACCCCTGTTACGCCCCCGTGATGTACTTTTCGTTGACCGGAGTCCGGCAAGTACCTAGCCTTGTAATGCGACATGAAGTGGCAAACCGTCTTAACTTCTCTGCTTGTGGCCACCCTCGTGGGTGCCCCTTCGCTTTGCATGGCCGGCGTCGTGACGCATGCCTGTGACTGCGCAACCCAACGCGACTGTCATCACGACGACGATTGCGGTCATGAGGATGACGGCTGTCACCACGAGGGCGATTGTCCTGATGACCCCTGCTCCGTCCTCGCGGTTCCCGCGAAGCGCCTAACCGATCTCACACACGAAATCGGGAAGCCGTTAGCGCCTTGTCTTACCATCGGTGAGCCGGGCACAAACGCCCTGACGGACGCACCGCCGCGGGAGTTGCCCGAATCGCGGCATGATCCATACGTAGCCCTCGCGATCGACACCACCCGTCTGCTGATCTGATTCCTCCACTTGAAGCTTAGTGCTGTGCGAAAGGCCCGGCGTCGGCCCCGCCCCCCCTTACATCGGGGTTGCCCGGCGGCTGCGTGGGACCCGCCCGAGGTTTCGAGTGGCAAGGAATCCATCAGATGGTCAGAAGAACCAAGTACGTTTGTGGCACGACAGCCGCCCTGCTTGCCGTCAGCGGCTGTGCCACGGTTGACCCGACGCCCGACTATCAGCGAGCGGCGAAGCACGTCGCCGCCGCAACCGGCCAAGCACGCACCTACCAGCCGGGCGATGACGATGCCATCGCGGATCGGGTGGAGGAACTGCTCGACGGTGGTATCACCGTAGACGAAGCGGTGCAGGTCAGCCTGCTCAACAACCCTCGACTGCAGTCGATGTTCATGGAAGTAGGTATGGCACGCGCGGACGTGGTCCAAGCAGGATTGCTGTCCAACCCGACGCTGGGGATCGCGCTACAGTTTCCATCGGGCGGTGGCCTGGCGAGCCTGGAAGCCAGCCTGGCCCAGAATATCGCTGAACTATGGCAGCTTCCGCTGCGCAAGCGCATCGCCGAGCGATCGCTCGAACAGGCAATCCTCGGCCTCGCTCGGGTGGCCGCGGATTTGTCAGCCGACACCAAGGTAGCGTACCGCGAGGCCTCGGGAGGAGACGAGCGTCACCGGATTGCCGAGGAGAATCTCGCCGTCGCGCAAGAACTGTTCGACCTCGCCCTCGCTCGCATGGAGGCCGGCGCGGCCAGCGAGTTGGAGGTCAACTTGTCACGGAGCCTCGCACTGGATGCGGAGATGGATGTGGAGGCAGCGCGGCTCGCGGCAGCCGATGCACGCCGATCGCTGGCCACGCTGCTCGGCTTCGCCGGAGACGCCGGCGGGCTTGTGCTGCTCGACCCACTCCCCGACGAGCCGCCGCCCACCAGTGATCCGGAGTTACTGCTCGGCCTCGCGAGATTGTCGCGTGTCGACCTTCGCGCCGCGCGGGAGCTGACTCACGCGTCACGGGACAGGCTGCGCGAGGAATACTTGCGTGTGTTTCCGAACGTCGAGATCGGCCTGGCGCTCGAGCGAGGCGAACGAGGGCGAAGCGACGGCGGCCGCGACATTCTCGCGGATACCGCGCGCGAGTCGATCTCCAATGGAGCGCTGACTGCTCCGGGGATCGAGCCTCGCAGTGCGCGCCGCCGACACACGGATTTCATCATCGGCCCGAGCCTGGACCTCGAATTGCCCATCTTCGACCAGAATCAGGCCCAGATCGCCAAGGCCAAGCTTGCGTGCGCCGCTGCGCTGAAGACGCTCGAAGGACTTGACCGGAGCATCGAACAGGAGGTCCGCGCGGCGACCGATCGATCGGCTGCGGCGTGGAGACTCGTCAGGATGTACCGTGACCGTGCCCTACCGCTGGCACAGAGCAACCTGGATCTCTCGCGTGAAGCTTACCGAGCCGGACGGGCTTCGTTTCTCGCCGTGCTCGAGGCGCAGCGGTTCTTCCTCGACGCGCGCAGTAGTTTCGCCAGTGCCACGGAGGCCGCAGCCGCCACGATCCCCGAACTCGAGCGGACGATCGGCCTTCCCTATGCTGTCATGATGGCACAAATCGTCAACGAACAAGACTCGCAGGTCACCGACGGAGAGGAGATAGAGCCGTGAGCAAGCGATACCTTCGAAACGAATGGATGGTCCTGACCGCCGTGGCGGCTGTGGCGGCGGCGCTTTGCGGCGGCTGCACCACGCCCGGTGGTACCGACATGGCGGACTTCATGAG